>NZ_JAHDIG010000006.1:0-62102 GCF_020630935.1 Bernardetia sp. | reverse complement strand
TTTTTCATAAACATCTAAAAGGACATGTAAACCTTTAATGGGTTCTAATCTACCAATAAATCCGATTTTTATAGGTAAAATCTTTTCTTTTAACTTTCTTTCTTGTTTTGCAGACTTCATATAGTTTGTACTTACGCCTTGCCTACAAATTCTTAGTTTTTCAGCAGGAATACCATTTATCAAGAAAGCATCATAGAGCCATTGACACACTGCAATAATATAGCTTGTATTATCTTGAAGAGCTTGAAATATTGTTTTTCTTTGATGAATGACCTCAAATTGAGAAATCTTTTTCTTCAACAAACTAGATATACGAGACGATTGGGCTAGCTTTCCTGTAACTTTAGCCGCAAACATATTTTGATGACGCCAATGTGCATGACAAGAGCCACAATTTGCATGACTTACCTTACCATTACAAACCTCATTAGGGTATTTTATAAAATCTCCTTTAGGGCAAATCACTCCTGGTATGTGAGCTGTAAAAAGTGTTTTGATTCCCTTTTGTTTTGCTAATTCCAAATGGCGATAACTAAGAGATGTAGAAATTGTATGTAGATGAAAAATATCTGGCTTCAACTGGACGAGTAACTTATCAAAGTTTTCCCATCCTCTACAAATCACTTTGTCTCTAATTTCTTCTTTTGTAAAATCTTGAGGCTCTTCAAATCTATGAACAGTATATCCTTCTTCTTGTTGATATGAGTAGTTTCCTTTCACACTAGGTGCAATAACAACTACTTCAACACCTTTGGAAAGAAGAAAAATTGCCAAATCATGTATATACTTTTCTGTTCCTCCAATAGAATCTGGATAATAGTAACCCACACCTAACGCTATTTTCATTTGTTTATATTTTTTTCATTCTATGATACAAACTTACTAACTTTTCAGCTTTTGAATATCCTATGACAGAGCTTAAATATTGCATAGGCTTTGATGTTTGAGGAATATAATTGGAGTCAATTTCATAGATTTTAGAAAGCGTTTTCTCAAAAAGCGTTTTTTCATTATAGATTCCAAAAACTCTGACACAATATCTATAAGAAGAAATAAGCGCATCAGCTTTATCTTTTCTTGTATCTAGTTCATTTTTCCATAACTGATGAATCTGTTTAGCATTTGTAAAAACATCCTGTACAAATTTCACCTCTCCATGGCGTTGAGAAAGGGAAGTTCCCTCTGAAACTCTATACTTTGCCATTATTCCTTTTGTATAGACAAACTTACCCTTATGAATAGCAGCATCCAAAAAATAACGAGCATCTTGAATGATAGGCAAACTCATATTCCATTCTCCTATCTTATCTACGATAGATTTAGAATATAAAATAGCAGCAGGAGGACACCAAAAATCGTTAAAGAGAGCTATTTGCTCATCTCCTTCAATTTGCCTTTCTATTTTTTCTAAAAATGTTTTGCTTCCATTTTTTTCCGAAAACTTTTGCCAATCTCCATAAGCAATATCTGCTTTTTCTTTCTCTAAAGCCTTGTACTGTATTTCTAGCTTTTCCGAAGTTAGTAAATCATCACTATCCAAATATTGAATATATTTTCCCTTAGCTAGTTTTCTACCTGTTTCACGTGCTGCACTTACACCTCGGTTGGGCGTATCTATTAAGGTAATTTTATCTTGTGCTTGGTAGTCTTTTAAAATGTCTAATGTATTATCTGTTGAGCCATCATTAATTACAATAACTTCTATATTTTCGCTTCCAATAGATTGGTTAAAAACACTTTCAAGGGTTTCTTCAATAAAATTTTCACAGTTGTAAGCTGGAATGATAACAGAGATAAGTTTCATAGTTTAAGACAAACAGATTTTTTATAAAACTTTATTTAGTATTTTTTTAATAGCTTGGTAATATCTAGACTGTTTTTTATGTTCTAGCCAGTCTGTCATTTTCTTAGATAGAATTTTATTTTTATCTAATTGATAATAATCCATTTGCAAATACTTGTACCAAAGCATATCATAGGCATTGGGGGGACGTAAGGGAACTGACTGGTGTAACCACGTTTTGGGAGTTGCAGTGTGATGATAAAATCCTGCTTCTTTCCATAAGCCAATAAATAAAAATGGTTTTTGTTCTCCTCCCATATTACCCCACCAATCAGGAGGAGAAATTCCTGCTATATTGTATTTATCATCTTGTAGAAGTGCATTCAAAACATCTTGGTCAGATAACTTGAAATACTTGGAAACATCTTCTACACTATTTAGAGAACTTAGACATGTATTCATCTTGCTTCTCCACTCTTCTATCAGGGCTATGTCTCTATCCCAGTTGCCAGCAAAAAAACCTGCATTGTAATAAGAAGAGGAATAGTTTTTAGTAAAACCCATCTCTCCTCTAATTTGCTGATTCCACCTCAACCTTCTAAAATCTTCTTTAGGTATAATAGCTTCTATTGGAAATACAGCACATTCTTTTATTAGACTTTCTAACTCCTCTAAAAACTCCTTAGTATTGACAATAATATCAGAGTCAAAATAAATAAAGTTTTTACAAGGATTATTAAGAATCAAATCTGTTTTGAGGTTTATAGGATGTGCTGTGGAGTCTAAGTGAATATACTCTACATTTTCTAAAGGTGTTCCTTCAAAGTGAGGAGGAGGAATACCTACTTTTATTTTTCCCTTGAAACCATTGTGTAACAATGAATTTATGAGTGCTGCTACTCCTGCTTCGTAGGCACTGTTACCAAGAGTAAATACAACTGTATCTTCTAACATAATATTTTATAGTCCTTGCTTATTTCAAACCTTTTACTTCAAAGTTATTTGATTTTTGCTAGTAATAGCTAAGTTTATAAGTTGTTTAATACCTGAAAGTGAACGAAACCTAATGTATTTTTACACAATTATTAGTACTGACTTTGGTTCATTTAGGTCAATCTCAATAGAGCAAAACATAAATAAACATTCTTTCTCTATTCTTTAAATAACTTCTATGTAAAACTTAATTTTTGCCAAACCGTACCAATATATTTTTTGTTATTTTCTGCAAATTTAAAAAACGCACTACTTTTCCTACTGTATCAGACTTTTTATAGAGTTTATAGATTGGATAAAGTAATTTATTTTTATTGTATAATTCCTTGACAGGCTGCTGATAAATATCTAATGCTTTAATTTGTTTTCCTCTGTTGAGCAGTCCATAAGCATAGATTAAGGCAGCTTCTATAGATTTTGGAGACAAATTTTTATCTTCTATTAATTGACACACCTCTTCAATAGTATTAGCTATATGAATGCTATTATCAATATGCTTATAAGCAGATGTACCAAATAGTATGGATGGCTTTTGCCAGTAAGTAGCCTCTATACCTATTGTAGAACTAAAACAAACAATCTTATCACATTCATCTAATAAGGCATAAGAGTTTAAGGGTGATTCAGAAGGAATGACTGTTAAACAATTACCTTTTAGAGATTTTAATTTTTTCGTCTCAGCATTATCTAATCCTCTCAAATTAGGGTGTATTCTTAGATACAAATGGACATTATTATCGTCTTTAGCATCAAAATAGGATATAATTTTTTGTATGCTTTCAGTCTGTCGATATTCAAAAGGCCAAATATCTTTACCAAGACTGGCTATTTCGTCTTCAGAAGAAACAAAAAGTGCTACATTTGTTTTGCTTTTATCTATTTGTAATGAAGATATATCCGTGTTTTGCATCAGTTTTCCGTAATTGATGTCATTTGGTTTATCTTCATAATGACCATAACGCTTGGTGTTGTACCACTGATGTCCTATTTCTGTTTTTGTTTCTTGAGAAATAGATGTATTGTCATAAAAACGCTCTATGGCTTCTAGGGCAAATGGCTTAGGGTTGTGAGGCAGTGTTTTATTTACTAAGTAATAATGTTGTAAGCTTTGTGCGACCTCCCAAGTATCGTAATCTATATTATATAGCTTACAAAACTCTACTACAGCTCTTCTCTCTGCTAATCTACCATTGTAGATATAGACTTTATCTGGAGCAAAGTCTTTTAGTGAATTCATTGTCTCTACAGCAGAAATAGCATTTTTATAAATAGCTTCTAAGGATGGACGATATTCTACAATATCTACATCTACATTTCTAGACAAAGAAATAAGCGTAGATAAAATCCCCACTCCTATATTTATATCTTGATACTGATGATTTCGAATTTCATCATGTGATTTAAAAGAAGGTAGGGCAATATTTTTGGGAAAAGGCTTTAAGGAAATTATATCTTCTTTCTTTACCCCTACGTCATTTTTTAAAACAGAAAGCCATTTAAACTGACATTCTGTACAAGTAGATTTATCTTTAAATGGAGCTTTATTTTGGTTTTCCTGTAGAAGATGAGGAATAAAACATGAATGTAGTTGAGCATCACATACAATTACTTTTACATTGTGTCCTTTTTCTAAATGAGAGGTAATTATTTCAGCATGGACAGCAGGCAAAAAGTGTTGTACTGTCCAAGTAGTAAATACAATGATATTCATCCTATTGTCTTTTTTAATAATATTTTCTTAAAATTTGATTTAAATAATTTTTACTTGTATCAATATTATTTTGTTCAAAAGTAGTTTTTACCTGCTCATTTAGTAATGGGAAATAATTATTTCCTTGTTCAATATATATAGACTTTGAGGCTTTCCCAGTATATAACTCAATATATTTCATCACTTCTAGCATAGAGTATGAAACAGGATGTAGTAAGTTTATTGTAGCATTATTTTGAGAAGCAAGAAGTGCTTTTACTAATACCACCAAATCTCCTACATCTATAAAATTACGGTAAGCATTTTGAAAGATTTTTATTTCTCTGCCTTCCATTACAGAAGTTATCAAGTAATTGAGTAATGTAGTAGGATTTCCCCCAAAACCTACAATATTAGGTACACGTAAAATAAGATGATTTTGACATTCTTGCTGAATAAACTTCTCTAGCTCTAATTTATGCTGTATATAAGCTGAATTCTGTTTTTGCTCATCATAAATAGAAAGTGTACTAAAATAAACAAACTTATCTGTGTCTGTTTTTTTTTTAATCACGCTTTCAAGAAGTTTTTTTTCCCTCAAATAAGGTTGTGGATTTGTTTCTAAAGAGTTTGAAACTCCTGATGCAAATATAATAGCTGCTGAATCAAGGTGTAAACTAGGTTTTTCTTCGAATGCCAAACCTATTAAACCTTTTCCTATCACTTCACAATAACTATTTGGTGCTTGCTTTACTATTTTTTCAGTCATTACTCTATATTTTATGTAGACTGTGGTTCTTTTACCAATTTAAGAATTTTTTCTACCTGCTCCTCAAATTCTAAATATGTAGTATCAATCTCAATAGCATCTTCTGCCTTACGAAGTGGACTTTCTTCACGTGTAGAGTCTATCAAATCTCGTTTTTCTAGGTTAGCAATAATTTCTGCTAATTCTACTTGTTGTCCTAAACTCTCTAATTCTTTTTGGCGACGCAAGGCTCTTGTAGGCACTTGTGCTGTCATAAAGACTTTTAATTCTGCATTAGGAAATACAACAGTTCCTATATCTCTTCCATCCATTACGATTCCTTTTTTCTCTCCCATCTGGCGTTGTTGTGCTACTAAAAAATGACGCACTTCTGCAATCGTACTTACTTGACTTACTCTTTCAGAAATATGCATCTGACGGATAAGAGATTCTACATTTTCGCCATTCAAATAAATATGACTGCTTTTAGTATTTTCATCAAATTTGAATTCTAAAAGAATAGAAGTAAGAGCTTTTCTAACTTGTCCCTTGCTTTGATGATCCACTTTTTGTTGATAAAAATAAAGTGTTACAGCTCTGTACATTGCTCCTGTATCGATATAGGCATATCCTAGTTTGGAGGCAACAGTTTTCGCAGTACTGCTTTTTCCACAACCAGAATATCCATCAATGGCAATAATAATCTTTGAATTTTCATTTTGCACCATAACTTATTTACTCTATTTTTGATGTAATCACTAAACTTTGCACAAAGGTACAAAATTATAGAAAAACTCTATTCTTACCTTAAGTAAGATAAGATGCCATTTTAAATGTGGAAAAAATGAGAGTTAGAAATAATATTGAAGAAATCAAAGCCATTGTTTAAAACAATTCATCGCCAGCCAAATACTCATCGTCTTCTACATCAAAGTTAGTTTCCTCTGGAAGTGTATAGGCTGTTGAGAATCCTTTTTGGTCTTGGATGTGTTTACAAATACGTTCTACTTCTGGCGTATCTACAAAAGCACATTGCAAACGCAAAATATCTGAACCATTGGAAAGTAGCATATCACCTTGTCCGATAAGTTGCTCTGCTCCTGTCGCATCCAAAATAATTCGTGAATCAATTTTTGAAGTAACACGAAACGCCATACGAGCAGGAAAGTTGGCTTTGATGATTCCTGTAACCACGTTTACAGACGGACGCTGCGTTGCTACTACTAAATGAATGCCTATCGCACGAGCCATTTGAGCAAGTCTTGCAATCGGTTTTTCGGCTGCTTTTCCTGCAATAATCATCAAATCGGCAAGCTCATCAATTACCAAAACAATATATGGCAAGAAACGATGATGTTCTTCTAAAAGCTGATGGGTTTTGAATTTATGATTGTATTCCTTTACATTCCTACAATCTCCATCTTTCAAAAGGTCGTAACGACTATCCATTTCCCTACAAAGAGCTTCTAATGTTTTGACAGCCTCTACTGAATCTGTAACAATCGGTTCAGCATTTGGAAGATGTGCTAAATAGTGTTTTTCTAGTTTTGCAAATAGAGAAAACTCCACTTTCTTAGGGTCAATCATCACAAACTTGAGTTCGCTAGGATGTTTTTTGTAAATGAGCGAAGTCAAGATAACATTGATTCCAACAGATTTTCCTTGCCCTGTTGCTCCTCCAATCAATAGGTGAGGCATTTTGGTAAGGTCAGCAATAAAAATTTCATTGGAAATATCTCGTCCCAAAACTAAAGGCAAATCTTTTTTAGAATATTTGAAAGAATGGTGTTCTAGTAGTGTTCGAAGAGGAACAATTTCTCTATTTTTATTCGGAACTTCAATGCCGATAGTTCCCTTCCCCGGCATTGGCGCAATAATACGGATTCCCAATGCTGACAAATTGAGTGCAATATCATCTCCTAAGTTTCGGATTTGTGCAATCTTTACCCCCGGTGCAGGTACAATTTCATAGAGTGTTACAGTTGGACCAACTTCTGCCTCAATTCTTTTTATATCAATTTTGAAGTTTTTGAGTGTTTGTTCGATTCTATCTTTTACTTCCTGCAAGTCTTCTTTCTTAACTTGATGTTTCTTTACTACTGGATTGTCCAACAGTTCTGTTGGAGGAGATGTATATTTTGGAAGTTCATCATTTGGGTTATAGACTGTAATTCCAGTATAATTTTTCTGTCCGTTTTCCTCTTCCTCTGCTAGTTCTTCTACATTTTCCCCATACAAATCTTTTACCCTACTGACCGACGGAGGCATAGGCATACTAAAATCTTTTTCGTCTTGGTTTTCTTCTGCCTCTTCTATTTTTCTTTTTTCTAATGTTTTTGCTTCTTCTTGAGAGGTATTGTGAACAGTATTTTCTACGCTTTCTATATCTTCTTTTGATGTTGGACTTTTGGTAGAAGGAATATTGATAGCAAATGGATTTTCTTGTTCTTTCTTTTCTTCTTCCTCTTCCTTATCACTTTCGATACCAAAATCTCTAGCTGATGGAATAAAAAAACCATCTTGTTCTTGATTTTTTTCCTCTTCTTTATTTTTATCTTTTTTAGATTTATTTTTTGCTTCTTCTCTTGCTCTTTCAATCTCACTTTTTAAGTCATTGGCTGGCTCTTCTCTCTTACCAAACTGCTCATTTTTAATTTCTTTCTTTGGCAGACTTCTATCAAAACTATCTTTGATTTTGTTTTTGCTTTCAAAAGGATTTTCTTTTTGTTGTTTTGTTTCTTCGCTTTGTGTTTTTGTTGTTGCTTTCGGAGTATTATTTCCAAATAACTTCTCTGCAAAACTTTGCTTTTTTACTTCCTGTAATGGATTCTTGTCTTCTTTTTTGTCAGATACTTGCCTTTCATCAGATACAGGACTTTGTTTTTCTACAACGTGCTGTGTTTCTACTCTACCAATTTCAACTTCTTTAAACGCCTCCACTTCTGCTGAAGGAACAGGGCTTTGAGGATTTTCTTTTTGTTTCTTTTTATCTTTTTTATCCGAAAAGTTAGCGTATAGTTCAATATTGAGACGATCTTTACCAAAGAAATAACCAAAAGCAATGACACTAATAACAATAAAAATAGGTGTAAAAATTTGTCCAAAAAGTGCTGAAATAGCGTAGCCTATGCCTCCACAAAGAAACGCCCAAGCTGTTTGGGTTTCAGTCATATAAACTAAATACCCCAAAATAGAACTCAATAAGAAAATAACAAAAAACAGACTTACAGAAAGTTCTTTCCACTTTTTCAGTTCGTACTTGTTTATCAAGACCATTCCAGCCGTTGCTCCGACAACCAACAACAAAAAAGCACCAATTCCAAACCAACGTTCAATCAGGAAATGAGAAACTACTGCTCCAAACATTCCCAACCAATTTTGAGGAGTTTCTTTTGTAGGTGTGTCTGAAAAAAGCCCTAATACAAGACTTTGGTCAGCTTCTCCAGTATAAATAAATGATATAAAAGAAACTGCTAACAACAAAATCAAAACCCAAATTCCGATAGCAGAGATGAGTTGTACAGAAATAAGTGACGTAAAATTATTTTCAGAAAAAGTAGAGGTTTGTTTTTCTGTTTCTTGTTCTATCTTTTGAGATTCGTCTTGCTCTTCTAAAACAGTATTTTTAAATAAGTTATCTGCCATAAAAAATGAGTATCTAAAATGCTGGCTGCTGTTAAAATTTTCTCTTCAAAATAAATTGAGTACCTAACAAAAATAGCAATTTTTTGATGCTTTCTATAATCTATTGCTAATTTTGATTAGAAAACATCATTTTTTTTAGCAAAAAAAACACTAAGAATAATTTCTACTCTTAGTGTAATTTTTATGTGATACGCTTTATCTTGATAGAAAATATTATTTCAAAATTCCTTTATGGATAAATTCGAAAATATCTTTTCCTACTTTGGTATTCTTGACTTCTGCACTATTTGCTTTTGAGCGAGCCACCTTCACAGCTTCCAAAAGCTCATCAATACGTGCAATCATATCGCTTTTTTGAGATGGAGTAACCTTCCCAGAAGTATAAACAGTTTCATATTTACCCACTTGAAAGTCAAGGTTTAAAAGTTCTGTTTGTGCTGGGTGCTCTTTTGTTGCCTCATATTTCACAATAACTTTCGGACGCTTTACAGTACGAAACTTGACTTCTTCGGGCGTACGATAGACATTGGTTTTTTTGTCAAATTCCCACTTACGAGTTTGGTCTAATGTAGGAACAGCATTGTACAAATCCTTTAAGCGATTGATATGGCTTTCTAATGCTAAAAGTGAAGTTGCTGAAAATGTGCCAAATTTTTTGTCTCCAACTACTAACTCTGCTTTCGCAACATCAGAAGAATTAGTTTCTTCTTTTGAAATATTGGCATCTATACCTGCCACAATAATCTCCATCGCTTGCTCTAGCTTTTGCTTTACTGTCGTTACCATTTCCTTTGTTTCGTCTGGAATTTCATCAGAGTTTTCCTCTAATGCAACATAGTGCTTGACCATTCCATCAAAATAAGGGTCATTTTTAGTAAATGTTTTTTTTGCTTCCCCAATCGCTTGATTGGCTTTGTTTTTTCGGTCTTGTTCGACAGCTAAAAGCTCATGTAATTTGTTTGCCATGATTAAGTTGTATTTTGTGTGATAAATAAATTTGATATATATAATCGCCTAACCTCACTTTTTTAGAAAAAGTTTCTTTAGGTTTTAATTTATGAAAAAATAATGATACAATTTATTTTGGGCTACAAAAAATTGAGTAGTATTTTTGCTTACTATTCTTATGCTTTCAAATTGTCTATTTTTTTAGTTTAAATCTCTTACAATGAAAATCAAATTTGTCATACTCTCTATTCTATTTTTTACTATTTCTTCGTCGCTATCTTTTGTTGTTGCTCAGAATACGGAAGGCAAACTGGAAAATAAGATGAAGAACATCATAGGGAAAAAATGGGGATTATCCCACTATATTGAAATCTATCTTAGCGAATCAGATACTCTTTTTAGTGTAAGAGACTGTGAAAAGGAGTTTTTAGAACTCAATGAAGATAAAAGTTATAATTTTTCAGCCTTTGACAGAACCGAAACAGGCACATGGCAAACTGAAAATGATTCTACTTTTGTTTTGAAAAAACCCAACGGAAAAATATTGAGAAGATATGAAATTTATGGAGCTTCTACTTCTGAAAAATACGATAGTATGGCTATTTTGGATATTACACAAAGAAATACCTACTTAGAAGTTTATGCTGAATGTAAAGCTAATGAAACAAGCCAGTTTTATGATTCTCGTTCACTTTTTCAAGAAACTGTTGGTTGGGGAATTGTTGGAGGGATACATTATTATAAAAGTCCTGTTTTAGAACTTGGCATTGCAAAAGCCAAATGGAACTGGAAAAAAACATTTTTTGCTGTCTCACTTTCTGGAGAAATTGCACCTTTCAATAATTCTTTTAAAGAAGAAGTTGAAATAAGAACAGATAATTTGGGAACACCGATTGACACCATTCAAGTATCGCCTTGGAATAATTATTACGGTCTTGCCCTAACAGGCTGGACACAATCTTGGGTCGCTTTGGGTGGAGCTGCTACTATCCATACAGATGGAGAAAAAGTAAATCCAGGGGTACGTATTCTGATGGGTGTTTCTCCAAGAAACCTTTTAGGAGAAGGAAATTTAGGAAAAATTGGAAATGGTTTACACTTTACTTATTCCTATCACTTTATCATTGCATCTGCTGGAAGAGACCAAATTATTACCAATCTCAATCGACATGCTTTTTCACTTCGCTTTGTTATTCCTACCAAAACAAGACAAGTAGAAACTCGTAAGATTCTAGACTATGAAAATTAGAGATATAAAGATAGAAAGCAAGGCAAATAATAATGGATTAAGAGCAAGTATTCTTGCAAGTGCAAAACAGAAAAAAATCATTATTTCAAACTGGGCAAACTGTTTCACAGCAGAAGAATTGCTTCCCTTTGAAGAATGGCTAGAAGGCTATTTACAAAATAACGAAGAAATACTAACTATTGAGCTTATAGACGTTTTAGATTCTTTACCTTTTACAGAACCTAGAGAAGAGAATTTCATTATCAAAAAGCCTTTGCCTTTCATGGAAAATATCACAAATCCATTGACAGAAATTATTAAGACCATTCCTAATTTTAATTTTCTAATTGAAGGTAAATGGGGTGTGGGAAATTATGCTTCAGGAAGATTTCCTAAAATAAAAGGAAATTTTGAGACAGGCGTAGTAGAAATATCACAAGAAATGTATAATTCTTACTCGCTATACTTCATGCATCCATTCTTTTGCTGGCTTGAGAAATTATTTCAAAGTGATATAGACCAAATTCATTCTTATTTTAAAATAGATTATATCGCCACGTCTAATATGATTCGTCTTGTAGAAACAGCCACAGCTTTATCTAGTTGGTCAGAAAAGACAGGTAAAACTTCTTTATGGACATGGTATTGTTTAGACGATGATGAAGACACAAAAGAATGGTTCAATGATATTTTCAAGATGAGTAATAATCTTTCACATATAAAAATGGAAGCCATTGAACTAGATGAAAGACAATGGAATAAAATACTGAAATAATTTCTTTTCTCACTCTGAAGAGTGAGCTACATTGTTTTTCATTTCTTCTACCAGTTGTTTTGTTGTCTTTCTACTTCCATCATGACTCCACCCAGGGGGCTGAATAAGGTAGCCGATTCGGTGTTTCCAAGAGATAGGCTTTTTAATATCTTCCCAAATTTTTTCGTATTCGTGTGATGCAATTCGGATAGGATTATAGGTTTCAAGATTCTGGGTAAGTCCATAAATAGGCTTTTCTTCGTCTTCTTCTATGAACGTTCCGAACATTCTATCCCAAATAATGAAAATTCCTGCGTGATTTTTATCCAAGTATTTGATATTAGTAGCATGGTGTACTCGGTGGTGAGAAGGTGTATTCATAAAATATTCCAAGAAACCCAATTTACCAACAGCTTCTGTATGCAAAAAGAATTGATAAATCAGACTAACAGACATCATGGCAAACATCATAATCGGATGGAAACCTAATAGAGGCAACCATAGCCAAAAAATGTATTTATAGAACATTTCTGTCCAACTTTGTCTGAGTGCTACTGCTAAGTTATAACTCTGTGCCGAATGATGATTAGAATGAGCAGCCCATAAAACACGAACTTGATGACTTAGCCTATGATGCCAGTAAAATGAAAAATCATCTGCAAAGACAAGCAACACCCACACCCACCAAACATTAGGAAGGGTAAAGAGTCGGAAATTATCGTAAATCCACATATAAATTCCGATATAAAAAAGTTTTGCTAAAAGGCTCAAAAATATAGAGCCAATGCCCATAGCAATAGAAGCCCAAGCATCTTTTTTGTTGTACCACTCCTTTTTTTGAGCTAAATCAATACCCAACTCTAAGAGAATTAAGAGCAGGAAAAAAGGTGCAAAATATGCCACAGGGTCATTTTGACTTATTTTATCAAAAGAATCTTTTATATGTTCGAAATTCCAAATCATCGTATAGTGTGTCTTTTTTAAACTATTGTTTACAAAGTTATAACGTATTTGATGAATCAGAAAGTTTATTTTTTATTCTATCCCTTTTAATTTCTTTCTCAAAAGATTCAGAACAGCATTTGTGGTAAGTTGAATGTTCAAATTTCTATTTTTAGTGAGTTGATACTTTTTGGCTACTGTTTCGTTTTCATCTGAATAAGCTATCCAAACTGTTCCTACTGGTTTTTCTGGCGTTCCACCTCCTGTCCCTGCAACTCCTGTGGTCGAAATTCCTATGTTTGTGCCTAGAGTTTTTCTTACTCCTTCTGCCATTTCTAAGGCTGTTTGTTCGCTTACAGCTCCATGTTTGATGATGGTATCTAGTTTTACACCCAATACTTTCATCTTGACATCATTGGAATAAGCAATTACGCCACCTTCAAAAAACGCTGACGAACCATCATGTTGTGTGAATGTGCGAGCAGCATATCCACCTGTACAACTTTCTGCAATAGAGAGTCTAAAATTCTTTTCTTTGAGTAAATTACCTATTATTTCTTCTATCAGTTCGCCATCATAACCATAAACATACTTTTCAATAAGAGGAATTACCTTCTTTACTTGCTCGTCTAATTCAGTTTCAATTTTTTCTTTGTCGTCGCCTTCACTGGTTAATCGTAGTGTTACTTTTCCCAAATGTGGAAGATATGCTAAACGGATGTGAGAAGGTAAAGCATTTTCCCATTCTTCAATTGTTTGCGCTAAAATGGACTCTGGAACGCCAATCGTTTCTATTTTCTTATGAACAATAAAAGGAGGCTTGAAATACTCTAAAAGGCGTGGAATTACCTCTTTTTCTGTCATACTCAATGTCTCATGAGGAACACCAGGCATAGATACGAAAATACAACCCTCTTTTTCAAACCACATTCCAGGGGCTGTTCCATAGGCATTGTGCATAATTTTACAATTTGTTGGAACATCTGCTTGCGATTTGTTCATCTCTGTCATCATTCTGCCTCGGCTAGAGAAAAGGTCGTCTATGTGCTTCAAAACATTTTCATCTCTTCGCATTCCCACTCCAAAATATTCAGCAAAAGTTTTCTTTGTAATGTCATCTTTTGTTGGTCCTAGTCCTCCAGTAATCAAAACCACCTTAGCAACCTTTGCCATTTCATCTAATGTATCTAAAATTACTTGCCTTTCATCAGCAATAGAAAGATGTTTGATAACTTTAAAACCCACATCAGTCAGCATTTTGGAGAGGTGATAAGCATTGGTGTTGAGGGTTTGTCCGTAGAGGAGTTCGTCGCCGATAGCAACAATGTAAGCAGGAATCATTTATAGTTAATGGATAATTTGTAAATGGATAATGGATAATTGAAAATTTGACAGCTTTATTCTGATAAGGCTAAACAGAAGTTTTCATAGATTCAAATCGTTTTTCTAAAGTCTCTAAATCTACAAAACCTCTAGCAAATAAATAGTATTCTTCTTCTTTTTGAATAATTACGGTAGGAAAACCATTAACCCCAAAATCTTGTGAGAGCTGAAAATCTTGCTGAGCTAATTTTTCGTATTCTGGACTATTCATTTTTTTCACGAAATCAGACTTATCCAAACCATATTTTTCTGCTAACTCTCCATATTTTGAATAGTCTTTTGGCTCTATACCATCAAAATAAATAAGACTTTGCAAATCTTCTGCAAAATGTAGTGTTTTTTCATTTTTCTCTCCTGCTAAAGCCGTATTTTTTTCTACTTCCTTCTTAAAAACAGAAAGAGCAATAGATGGAGGAATAGAAGTAAAGATAGAACTACCTTCTTCTAAAATATCTTTTAAAAATTTTTCTCCAAAAGTTACGCCTGTTCGGTTCTCTACATCTTTGTAAGCTGTTTTGATGTAGGGAGCAACTTCTCCAATCGCACCAATACGATTTCCAGTTATCATTCCACCAGAGACAACTTCAATACTTTCAAATTCGCTTTTGTGTTTATCAAAAAACGTTCGCATTGTAGGTGCAAAGCCATAGCACCAGCCACAAAGGGCATCATAGATATAAATTATTTTCATAGTTAGTAAAAGCGTGTTTTGTGAGCAAATGTTTGTACAAACTTATGTCAATGATTCATAAAAATTCAATTGTTGGTTAAAACTGGGTCTAAAAATATTTTTACCCTACTTATCACGTTATCTAATTCTAGTTCTTGAGGTATGTTTTGGTAATTCAATTTTTCTAATAAAAACTTTTTCCACTTCTTTTGGCTTCCCTTACTTTTCCCAAATGTTCCATTTTTCATTTTCTGATACGATAATGCAATAGGCGTTTTTTTGTCTTGGAAAGCAATGGGAATACACTTTTCAAACTTTATTTTATCAATTTTTCTAGTTTTTAAGATGCAAAACACATCATACAAATCTTTTACTTGCCACCTTCCTCCCTTGTCGTAAAACTCAAAAAGTCCGTGTACTTTCCAAGCAAGAGCCTGTTCTGTTTGTACAGCAAAAACATCTATATTTTTCTCTGATGAAAAACATTCATATTTTGTCCAATGCGAAGGCAGCACTAATGTATCACCAAAAGCAATATCTATTTGGATAGCTTCAAAAAGTTCATAGTTTAACTTTACATCAAAATAAAAGCGAAAAGAAGGATTTTCTGTCTCTGTCCAAGTATCTTCTACTTTCAAAGACCCTAAATCAATTTTTATTTCTTGATACAATTCTTGTGTTTTTTTTAAAACTGTCTTTACAAAACCAGTATAAGCATCTTTATCATAATCAGAAATAGCAAGAAAATCTAAATCACTTACTGAACGAAAATATTTTGGTTGAATCCAACTTTTGGTAAGTAAACTTCCTCTAAAGACGACAAAACTCTCTGCTGACTGAATATTGAAAGTAGTTTCTAAAAGTAGTTCTAAGATATATAATTTATTGTTCTGCATTCAGTTTTATTTTAACTGTCAACGAACCTAAAGGTGTCGTTGAGGGAAATTAAAGTTCATTTTACACTCTGCTTCACATGCATAACAAGGTTCTTCTAATGTGAGCCAGTTGTTATCTACTGAAACATTGCTATCAAAGACACAATATTCTACTATTTTCTTATCGATTTGATAGTTATTTTCTTTCAAAGTTTTATGCAATTCTTCAAATGATTGATAGGCTTCTGTTTTACCTACATTATACATTCGTTTGGTAACAAATCGTTCTTCAGAATGATTTTTTCGTTTCTTAAAAGCATTTTTTGAAAGGTGTGCTGCGTGTTTTTCTACAAGAGAAAGGAGATTTTCTTTTGCTTGAGAAAAAACAGGAAGTATTATTTTGTAATGTGCTTCAAAGTAGTTCTCTAATTGGCTTTTCAGAATATCACTTTTTGTCATCGGAATTCCTGTATTTTCTGGATGAGCTTCTATTTTTACTCGGCTAACTTCATAGTTTTTTTGTTTCATTTTGGCAGCCAACTGCTCAACTTCTTTTTTTATCTCATTGAAATTTCCATTGTGCAAGGAGCTTGTCATGAGTTGTTTTTGCACGTCGCCACGTTCTAATTCTATAAAAATAGGCTTTGCTTTATTCTCATTACAAAACTCTTTAAAATCCTCTATATTTTGATTTGTATTTTTTAGGGTAATATGTGCTTCGAAAAAACCTGTGTACATCCTTGCTTTACTTCTAGTTGGCTCTAATTTCTTTCTTCTTCAAAACGGAAATTATATATATTTTGGTTCATTTATTTTCTCAACCTAACCAATACAAAGACAATAAAGAAAATAACTCCAGCCACACTTGTCATTGTTCCAGCAATAGAAGCATTGAGATAAGAAGCTACATAATAGCCCAAAATAGCTGTTATTGTCCCAATACAACAAGAAATTAAAAGCATTTTCTTGAAATTAGTAGTCAGTAGATAAGACGTAGCAGGAGGAACAACCAAAAAAGCAAGCACTAAAACTGCTCCTACGGACTCAAAAGCAGCTACTGTAGCCAGTGAAACCAAACTCATAAGGGAGTAATGCCAAACCGATGTATTTATGCCAATAGCAGACGCAAAGGAAGAGTCAAAAGTGGTAAGAAGCATTTCTTTATAAAATAGACTAACAAAAACTAAGATAATCAGAAGTACAGAACCAATCCACCATGCTGCTGTTGCTCCCAAATTTAAAATTGCTCCGTCGCCTAAATCTATTCGCCAAACGTCTAAAGGAACATAAGCAATTTCACCAAACAAAACACAGTCGGCATCAATATCTACCTTGCTGGCAAATACAGAAATCAGAATTACGCCCACAGCAAAAAGAAATGTAAAAGATACTCCAATAGATGCATCTGTTTGTAGTTTTCCCTGTCGGTGTAAAAATTCTATCAAAAGAGTCGTAAAGACACCTAATACAGCAGCACCCAAGAGCATAAAAATAGAATCAAAACGCTGCACCACCAAAAAAGCAATCACAATTCCTGGTAAAACGGCATGAGAAATTGCATCGCCTACCATTGCCATCTTACGCAATATTAGAAAGCACCCTAAAATAGCGCAGCTAATAGCCACTAAAACACCGACCAATATTATTTGAAAGTCATTCATTTAAGAAATTAAGCTAAATTTGTATAGATTCTTTTTCAAACTAAAGTTTGCATTACATTATCTCACTCTAAAGAGTAAGCTACATAAAAAGTTAGACAAATCTAACAAATAAATTAAAATTAAGTATTTTATCTATTCCCAACCCATTTATAAAAGCAATATAATGAGTCTATTACGTGTGGTCAGAATGACCTTTGAAGAAAAACACATTGAAGATTTTATTGAAAACTTTGAAGAAAATAAACAAAAAATCCGTCATTTTGATGGATGTAATCACTTGGAACTATGGCAAGACGCTCATAATCCGTGTATTTTTATGACGTATAGCCATTGGGAGAGCGAAGAAAAACTCAATAATTACAGAAAGTCCGAACTTTTTGGAATAGTTTGGAAAAAGACCAAACAATTGTTCTCTGAAAAACCAGTTGCTTTTTCATCTTTTCAAAAATCTTTAGTAGAATAAAAAAGGAATGATACGTTAAAAATATCATTCCTTATAATGGTAATTGTTTTCCTTATTCTTTAGATTCTTTAGGCAATATTGAGTCTACGCCTTGTCAGCGTTTTGAGTTCTTTTTGAATTTGTTCATTTCTTAAATCATTTTCTAGAATAGAACAATAAGATTGTAAGTTTTTTAGAAGCTGTTCAAATTTGTTGAGAAATTCTTGTATTGGCTCTGAGATATTGCTTTTCATCAGAACTGCTAATGAATTGTAAGTAGTTTCTACTACTCTTTCTACTTCCTTTGCTTGATGAAAATATTTTTTTGAGTACTCCAAATCTGCGTGTTGCCATGCCCAATTTTTTAACTTTTCCAAAGATATATTCATCTCTACCACTTTTTCTGTATTGTTCTTTACAATAGAAAGATTATTTGTATTTGGGTTGGCGAAAAACTCAAACACTACACCTACAAGAGAGGAAATATCAGTGGTTTGAATGGTAAGTATAGGTTGGATAGATTTAAACATAGGAGTAGATAATAGCTGGTTTATTTTGATAAAGCACAAAAAGGTTGATGATTATAAATGCTTAACTATCAACCTTTTAATCATTAATATTTAGTAGTTGTTGTGAAATCTTGTTTGTATATACGGACACTTAATTAAATAGTTGTCAATATTTTCGATTTTACATAAATTAGTATTAATTTCTTACTTTGGTAACAATTTGATAAGATAAGCTATCTGATTCTCTGTTCTATTGGTCATTTTCTGACTGCATATTTTCTAGTTCTCTTTGAATAACCTCTCTTGTCTTTTTGGGTAACTTACTTACCACCAACTCATACGAATGGCGAATCCAGTGTTTTAATTGTCTTTGTGTAAGGGAAGTTTCAAATTCTGTGTATATGCCTCCAAAATAAATAGTATTCCAATGTTTCTTGTTCATGTGATAGCCCTCTTTCACACAATCATATTTTTCACGTAACTCAATAGCCTTTTCAGGATTACACTTTACATTAAAGCTATTAGGCTTATTGAGGTTGATGAGAGCAAACATTTTCCCTTCTACTTTAAAAACTAAAGTATCTTCCCCAAAAGGTAGCCCTTCTGTTACAGCAGGAAGAGAAAGACAAAATTCTCTAAACGATTCTATATCCATAGTTTGGTATTTTAAAGTGAAAAAATTAAACTTTATTTATAAATTCATAATAAGTAGTTAGCTGGTATAATTTTGTTATTTTCAAAAGCTAGTGCAATTTTATAAAATGTTGAATTTTAACTTTGTCAATGGTCTTTTCGAAGAAAAAAACAGACCTTGACAATAGGTTTTATAAACTAAATTGTACTACTCAACTACTTAAAAGGTATTTTTATTGAAAAAATTGAGACAAAATTTGCTAAAAAATAGTAATTACATTATATTTGATAGTATAGCTATTAAGCACAGTTGCAAAACTAACAATTTTAATTTGTAGTTAACAAAAGACATTAAAGACTAGACAATTAAGCAGAAAGAGGAAGCAAAAAGCTGTTCCCAAATGGGAACAGCCTTTTTTGTTTATCCAATATGTTAGTTTTTATTTATAGATTTTTTGTTCTACCTCCATCAACAGGAAGATTTATACCATTTATGTAACTTGCTTTTTCCGAAGCTAAAAATAAAATTGCATTGGCAGTCTCTTCTGGTTCTGCGAAACGGTAGGCTGGAATAGTCGATTTTAATTGATGAATAGCTTCATCTTCTGAAATATTAGCATTTTTTGCTTTATTCTTGATAATAGCATCTAGTCTTGCTGTTGAGGTCATACCAGGTAATACATTATTTACAGTAATCCCATGTTGAGCTAGTTCGAAAGAAAGAGTTTTTGCCCAATTTGCTACGGCAGCACGAATAGTATTAGAAACCCCTAAGTTCTCAATCGGTTGTTTGACACTGGTAGAAATCACATTTATTATTCTGCCAAACTTCTCCTTTTTCATAAAAGGCAAAAGTGCTTGTACTAAAATCTGATTGCAGATAAGATGTTGCTCAAAAGCATCTCTAAACGATTGTAAAGAAGCTTCATGCGCTTTGTTGGGTGGAGGTCCTCCAGTATTGTTTATCAAAATATGTGCGCCTTCAAAACCTTTATTTTTTTGAGCTTCACTCAAGGCATCTTGTAGTGTATTGGGAGAAGAAAAATCTGCTACTAAATAGCTATGGTTCTGATTTTGAGGCGTGGGAAGTTCTGAAACAATGTTTTTTAATTTTTCTTCACTTCGTGCTAGAAGGATTAGAGTTGCGCCACTTTGAGCAAATTGTTTGGCTGTTGCAAGTCCAATTCCTTGTGTACTTCCTGCTACAAGAGCAATTTTTCCAGTTAAGTCTAAAAGCATTGTATTGTGTGTGTTATTTTCTATTTGGTTCAAAGCCGACTATAAGTATGTCGTCTATCTGTTTGTTAGTGTAGCCCATCCAGTCTTTCAATGTCTGTCTTAAAAAGTCTTCTTGTTCTGAAAAAGGTAGCTTTGATGTTTCTAACAAAGTGTTTCTAAGTCTTTTGGTAGTAAACTTTTTATCATTTCCACCTCCAAACTGGTCTTGATATCCGTCTGTAAAGAGGTAAAATGAATAGTTAGTATTTTCTTTTAACTTGATGTTGTGTGTAGTAAATTCTTGTTTATGGAACTGATTTTTTATAAGGCTGCCTCCAATGGATTGTCTATCAGCCTTTATCACTTTTAGTTCCTCACCTTCTATATAAATGAGTGGATTTCTAGCTCCTGCATATTCTATTTCCCCTGTTTGGGTATCATAAACACAAAAAGCAACATCCATTCCGTCACGGATTTGTGTATCGGTTTGGCGAAGCACTTTTGTAATGCCTTTATCTAACCTGTCTAAAATATGAGAGACTTTTGTTACTGATTTGGATTCTACAATTTCATTTAAGAGGTCATTTCCAATCAATGACATAAAAGCTCCTGGAACACCGTGTCCAGTACAGTCAATAGCTCCAATAATAATTTTATTGTTGATTTGTCTATAGAAATAAAAATCTCCACTTACAATATCTCTTGGTTCAAAAAACACAAATGAATTAGGAAAACCTGTCTTGATTTCTTCAAGCGTTGGTAGCATGGCATCTTGTATGCGTTTAGCATAATTGATACTAGCTGTTATGTCTTGATTTTTCTTGGCTATTGTGATATTTTGTTCGTTGAGACGTTCTAAATTGACAGAAAGTTCTTCATTCACTACATTTAGTTCTTCTGTTCGTTCGGCTACTCGCTCTTCTAATCTCTTGTTTTGAGTTTCTACAAACTCACGGTGTTCTTCAGAAGATTTGAGCATTTGAGCCTGCAATTCTGCTTGCTTTTTCTTATAAAAATCTATTTTGGCTGCTAAAGCAACAGACAAAACTACCACTTCAATAGCAGAGCCAAGTAAAAGTCCACTTGAAGTAAAATCATTATAGACTATAATTCCTGCTCCTGCTAACACGAAAATAAATAACCCTGCTAAATAAGATGTCCAAGCTACTATAATATACTTAGCTGGCTTGTAGCCTTTGTAATAAATGTAGAGAGCAGTAGCTAGTCCATTAAGGCAGGAAAACCCAAGAAGTACTTGGTTAATTGACGACCCCAAAGCCTTATGACCAAAAAGAACGATAATAATAATAATAACAAAAATTCCTATTAGTGCTTGTAAAATACGATGAAAGACTATAGCGTGTCGTTTGGTATGAAGAAAATCCATAAAAAACAGATTTGCAAAAATACTAGAGACAGCATAAATAATAGGATCATAATCATTTACCCAAGGTTGATTTCCCCACAAAAATTCAAAGCTATGTCCTCTTATCTGTGCGATTCCCAAGCCTAAGGTAAGTAAGTAAATAATGTAGTAGAGGTAGCCTTTTTCTCTTAATGTAAAATAAAGGAAAAGATTATATAACAACATTACCAAGATAAAACCATAATACATTCCTTCTGCTAGATCTACTTTATGGTCTCTTTCAAAGTAATATTCCCAAGGGGCAACATGAATCGGTCCTTGAAAGTAATTACTTTCTATACTGACAAAAAGCATTATTTCTTCATTTTCATCTATTTCAAGTGGGATAATAAAACGGTCTGTCTGTAAAATTCTTTCACTAAATGGCTTACCATAACCAAGTTCAATTTTTTTATAGCTATTATCTGAATTTGGAATAAAAACTTCTACGTTTGCCCTTCCACTTCCAACTTCCAAGTACCAGTCTTTTAAATTTGTTTTATTTTTTAAAGGAATTTTGAGCCAAATTTTTTGTGTTGCTCCATTAATATTGATAAACTTATTTGGTTCAGTTACAAAATCAATTTCTTGTATACTTTCTATGGTTTCTTTTTTTTCTTTGTCGGCTCTATAAATTCCAATTCGATTAGCTATTGAGTAATCTTGTTTTTTATCTAAGCTAATAAAAGAAATAGATTGAGCTAGAATAGAATAAGGAAGGCATAAAAAAATAGTTGTCACCAACACAATGACAATATGGTTTTTATTTATAAAAGGAATAAAATTTAAACTAAAATTGGAATAAAAACCTCTCAATAGTAGATAATTAAAAATAATAACTCAAGATCTCTTTATGGAAAACTAAATTACTAAAAAAAATACATACTTTGCTTGTTTTTGAAGATTATTGAGAGAAATTAAATCCAAACACTAATATATCATCGATTTGCCTATTATTATATCCTTTCCAATTTTTTAATGTGTCATTTAAAAACTGTTCTTGTTCTGAAAAAGGTAGTTTGGATGCCTCTAATAACATATTTCTAAACCTTTTAACTGTAAACTTTCTATCATCTTTTCCTCCAAATTGGTCTTGAAATCCATCTGAGAATAAATAAAAAGTAGTATTTGGTAAAAAATTGAAAACATGATTAGTAAATAGCTTCTTCGTAATTTGGTTCTTAACAAGATTTCCCCCAACAGACTGCCTATCAGCTCTAATTACTTTAAGTTCTTCATCTTTTATATAGATGAGAGGATTTCTCGCTCCTGCATATTCTATCTGTTTTGTTTTTGTATCATAAACGCAAAAAGCAGCATCCATTCCATCACGAATTTGCGTATTGGTTTGTCTTAAGACTTTCGTAACTCCTTCATCTAATTTGTCCAAAATATGTGATGCTTGAGTAACAGATTTTGATTCAACAATCTCATTTAGTAAATCATTTCCAATCAAGGACATAAAAGCTCCTGGTACACCATGTCCAGTACAATCTATTGCTCCAATAATGATTTTGTTGTGTATTTCTTTAAAATAATAAAAATCCCCACTTACAATATCTCTTGGTTCAAAGAAAATAAAAGATTTAGGCAAAACACTTTTTATCTCTTCAATAGTAGGAAGCATTGCATTTTGTATACGCTTTGCATAATTGATACTTGCTGTTATGTCATGATTTTTTTTCTCAATAATCACGTTTTGTTCATGTAGACGTTCAAGATTAACGGAAAGCTCTTCATTTACTACATTTAGTTCTTCTGTGCGTTCATTAACTCGTTGCTCTAATCGCTTATTTTGTGTTTCTACAAACTCTCTGTGTTTTTCAGAATCTTCCAACATTTTAACTTGTAAAGCTTCTCTATCTTTTTTATAATATTCTATTTTTGCAGCTAAAGCTACAGAGAGCAAAATCATTTCGATAGCAGATCCCCAAAGCATTGCACTAGAGTTAAAAGTATTGTAAGGTATAATATCTGCCCCAGCAAGAACAAATACAACTACTCCTAAAAGATAAAATGACCATGCTAAAATAATAAATTTTGCAGGCTTATAACCTTTGTAATAAATGTAAATAGCAGCCACTAAAGCATTGATAGAAGAAAGTCCTGCCACCACTTGATTGATTGCAGATGCAATAGGTTTAAAACCTAATAATCCTATTACTAAATTCAAACAAAATATAATGATTACGATGTGTAGTATTATATGAAATACACGAGAGTTCTTTTTGGTATGCAAAAAGTTTATCAGAAACAAACTAGCAAATATTCCAACAAAAGAATGTATAATAGGAACATATCTGTTGAGAGTGGGAGTTGCAAAGAAAATAAATTCAAATAAATGTCCTCTCAGTTGTGCCATAGCTAAACCAAGAGATATTAAGTAGAAAACATAAAATAAATACCCTTTTTCTCTTACAGTAAAAAAAATAAATAGGTTGTAGAGAGCCATTACAATTACAAAACCATAATAAATACCTTCTGATAAATCTACTTTATGGTCTCTTTCAAAATAATATTCTAGTGGAGCTATTCGAAAAGGTGCTTGAAAATAGTCACTTTCTATTCGTAAATATATTGTACTCTTATTATTTTTTGAAACATCAAAAGGTATTAAAAATCTATCTGTTTGTATAATACGCTCTGAAAATGGTAAAGAATAGCCAAATGTTAATTTTTCAAACTCATTAGGGTTTTCTTTCTTTGATATAAATGCCTCAATATCAGCAAGTCCATTACCAATTTCTAAATACCACCTTACCCTATCCGTATTATTTTGTACTGGAATCTTAACCCACATTACATGATTCCCACTATTAAGAGTAACAATATCTTTTCCTCTTACTGAAAAATTTGCCTTTTGGATAGTTTGTATATTTTCTTGAAGTAACTCTTCTTTGATTACTTCCTCATAAAGTCCAAGCTGATTTGTGATAACATACTCTTTATTGACATCTTCTAATAAAATACTTGGAACAGGTTGTGCAAATACAAAATTTATAAAAAATAAAACCATCAGAAAAACAATAACAGTAAAAAACTTACTGCTGATATTTGAAATTGCACTTGTATTATTTTTAAAGTAAATGTTTTTCAAAAGCCTAATAGTAATTAATAGTTTAGCTATAAGCTAAGTTACCAAATATTTTATTTTTTTATTGTTTTCAAACAGTTGAAGCCAACGACCAAAATATCATCAATTTGCTGAGTTTCTTCATTCATCCAATCTAAGAGTATAGTATGTAGAAATTCTTTTTGCTGATTTAGAGGTAATTTTGAAGCTTCTAATAATGTATTTCTAAATCTTTTTATTGTAAATTTTTTATCATTTTCTCCTCCAAATTGGTCTTGAAAACCATCTGAAAATAGATAGAATATTGTATCTTGATTGTCTTTAAGATGAATCGTATGTGTTGTGAAAGGTTTTTTATTAAATTCATTTTTAATGAGACTACCTCCAATAGATTGCCTGTCTGCTTTTATCACTTTTAGTTCTCCATTCTGTACATATATCATCGGATTTTTAGCTCCAGCATATTCTAATATTTGAGTTTCTATATCATAAACACAAATGGCTGCATCCATTCCATCTCTGACTTGTGTATCTGTTTGGCGAAGTGCCTTAACAACACCTTGATTAAGTCTATCTAAGATATGAGATGCCTTAGTTACAGATTTTAGCTCTACAATTTCATTTAAAAGGTCATTTCCAATTAAAGACATAAAAGCTCCTGGTACGCCATGCCCTGTGCAATCAATCACACCAATAATGATTTTCTGATGTACTTGTTTGAAATAATAAAAATCTCCTGATACAATATCTTTTGGCTTAAAAAGTATGAAAGAATTAGGTAAACATTTTCTAATTTCTTCTAAGCTAGGCAACATTGCATCTTGTATTCTCTTAGCATATGTTATACTAGAGGTAATATCCTGATTTTTTTTCTCAATTAATAAGTGTTGCTCATTTAGGCGTTCTAAGTTTATGGAAAGTTCCTCATTCACAACATTCAGTTCTTCTGTGCGTTCATTTACTCGCTTTTCTAACCTTTTATTCTCATTTTCTATAAGCTCTAACATTTTACCTTGTAGCTCTTCTTTTCCTTTTTTATAAAAATCAATTTTAGCTGCCAATGCCACAGAAAGTAGTATCATTTCAATTGCAGAACCAAATAACACTCCATTTGAGGTAAAAGAGTTATAAGGAATTATTTCAGCTCCTGCCAGCACAAATAGAAGCACTCCTATCAAATAAAAAGACCATCCTACAATAATATATTTGGCAGGTTTGTAACCTATGTAATAAATAAAAATAGCAGCAGCTAAAGCGTTTATAGTAGATAGTCCTGCTATTATTTGATTAATTAATGATGCTATAGGTTTAAAACCTAATAGGCTTACTATTAAAGCTAGTGAAAAAATACTTATTACAATATGTAAAGTAGTATGAAAAAAGTGAGAATTTTTCTTTGTATTTAAAAAGTCAATGAGAAATAAGCTTGCAAAAATTCCCGATAAGGAATGAATCATAGGAACATAGCGATTCATAATAGGTAGGTCAAATACTAAAAACTCAAAAAAATGTCCTCTTAATTGAGCCATAGCTAGTGCAAGAAATAACAAATAACTCAAATAGTATAGATAACTTTTTTCTTTGAGTGTAAAAAAAATAAATAAGTTATAAAGCACCATCACAATTGCAAAACCATAATAAATACCTTCTGCTAAATCTATTTTATGGTTACGCTCCAAATAATATTCTACAGGAGCTATACGAAAAGGTGCTTGAAAATAGTCACTTTCTATTCGTAAATAGATAGTTGTTACTTCATTTTTAGGTAGTTTAATTGGAATTAAAAATACATTTGTTTTAATAAACCTCTTATCAAATGGCAATGAAAAACCCATAGAGGTCTTTTCAAAATCAATAGATGACTTTTCTTCTTTGTTTTGTGGAATAAAAATATCAATATCAGCTAATCCATTTCCTATTTCTAAATACCACTTCTCTAATTCAGAGTTATTTTGAAATGGAATCTTTACCCATAAAATATGTTTTCCACTATTGATACTAAGGATGTCTTTTTCAAATACTTTAAAATTTTTACTTTGAATAATTTCTATAGTCTCTTTCTTAATTGTATCACTTATAACTTCTTCATATACTCCCAGTTTATTGGTGATAATATACTCTTGATTCTTATCTTCTAATAAAATAGAAGGTAAAGATTGAGCTAGAGATAATTCTGAAGAACATAACAATAAGACAGCTATAGTAGCTGATAAACATAACTTCCCAAAATAGAAGAATAGTTTTTTTGTAAGATAAAGTGTCTTCAAAATAGTAACTAAAATAAGTAATGTTTGTAGTTAGCTAAAATACTAAAAATAATTTTACCTACAAGATCATAAATATGTTTTTTCGATGAGTTAAGAAGACTAGCAAATGAGTTTTTTTAGCTTAAAAAAAATCTCAAAATAATTTATAGTTTAAAAGGAAATTTAGAGTTGAATAAATAGTATTTTCAAGTCTTGTATAAGGTTATTTTCTACAGCTATTAAAAATTAAATTAAAATTAATCTAGCTGTAATAGAGAGAGTATTGTTTCACTTTTTTAGAGAAAACGACTCTTAGATTAGCATTAAAATCGGATTTTTTTCAAAACTTTCAAAAAATAAACCTCTCATTTTCAATCATTTAGAGCATTGTGCAACTTTTTTAAATTATGAAATTTACAAACTAACCTCTTTTTAATGTGGTATTTTTATGATATTTCCAAATATTATTCTATATATTGAAATTCAACAAAATATTTAAGCTATTTTGCTCAAAATCAGAACTTTAGCTGCTTGCATACAAGATTTTGTAGTCTAAAAAATTGCTTGTACATTTGAGAAGTGCTTATTTTTTATAGCACTTATTTTTTACCAAAAAAATTTTATATACTATGACAAACGTAATGGATTCTGCGAAGGAAATGTTAGATTTTTGGGCAACTACTCAAAATAAAGTCGTGGAAAACTGGGTAGATTCTACTCGTCAGCTTCAAGAAGCTGCCAAAGAAGGCAAAGTAATGGAGCAAGCTACGGATATGTATAAAAATTGGTACGACAATCAGAAAAATATCATTTCTGAAGCAATGGAGAAAGGCAAAGAAATTTCTTCTGAAACTATGCCAACACAAGTAAGTCAGCTTATGGAACAGCAAACAACACTTTCTAAAAAGTGGATTGACACAATGAGTGAAATGGCAGACCGTCAGATGCAAATGGTAAAAATGACTAACACAAATGGTCAGAACAGCCTCAACTTGCAAGAAAATGCAGCCAAAATGCAAGAAATGATGACTAGCTCTTACAAAACTTGGTTAGATTCAACAACTGAGATGATGAACGAGAGCAAAAAAATGATGACTGAAAACCCTGTTTTCAAATCTATGCAACCGATGCAAGAAGCCTTTGAAAACATGACAAAAGGAGCAAAGACGTATTTTGATGCGTACGAAATGTGGAAGCCATTTGTAAATATGACCAACAACAAAAATTTTGATGTACAAGAATACTTCAAAATGATGAATATGGACAAATTGCAAGAGATGGCAAAAAACATGTTCTCTCAAAATCCTTCACAGTTTGGCTTTGCTAATTTCAGTCAGATGAACGAGCAAATGAACAAAATGGTAGAGCAGTATCGTAATACGATGATGCAAAACCCTATGTTTGCACCTTATAAAGATACTTTTGAAAAATTCTCTTCTATGATGCCAACAGATATGGCAAAAATGATGAACCTAGAAAATTTTTCTATGGAAAACGTCATGAGTCCAACCTTTGGCAAAGAAATATATGAGCGCATGCAAAAAATGTATGCTCCGTTTTATAAATTAATGCCACCAAGCAAAGAAAAGGAAACGATTAAACTTTTCTCTCAAATGCAGGCAATTTTGCTAGACTACCAAATGAAAACAGCAGATATGAATGCTATCATTGGTAAGACAGTAAAAGAAACTGCTGAGGAGTTTATGACTAAAATGTTTGAGGCTGCCAAAGACGGAAAAGTAAGTACATACAATGAATTTTATATGGACTGGCTCAATACATTGGAAGACCAAATGATTACTATCTTTAAAGGTGATGAGTTTTCTAAACTACAAGGTGAGATTTTGGCTCTTCAATTAGATTTGAAAACCAATTTCAATAAAGGAATGGAACAAGTGCTTTCTCCTTATCCAGTAGTTCTCAACTCTGAAATCGATGAGTTAGCAAAACAAGTACACGCACTAAAAGCTCGTGTTCGTGAGCTAGAAAATAGTGCAGAAGCAAAGCCAGTAGCTAAGGCAACCCCAGCCAAAACAGTAACAGCTACTAAAAAAACAACGACTGCCAGCAAAAAAACTACAAAATAGTTTTTGAGTAGATAGTCAAAATCAAATTCGTTTTAGATTGGAGTAGTTATCTAAAACGTGCTTATTAGAAATAATAAGCGAAAGAAATCTAACATTTCCTTCAACGCAAAACCCTAACTTCAACGTTGAAGTTGGGGTTTTTGATAAAAACAAAAATGTAGCGCATTCTTTAGAATGCGAAACAACCATAAACGAATACTAAAGCTGTCGTTTAGAACAAAGAATTTATTGAGTTACAAATCATCACATTCTAATTCTAATAGAGTGTGCTACACACAAACTAAAAAAATTATGGCAAATCCTAAGCATGAAAACATACAAACTAACGTGTATGAGAGCTTTACAAAAGAAATTACAGAACAAACTGAAAAACTTGTAAAAGGCTACCAACTTTTGAGTGATGTAGAAGAAGTAGATGTTGCTACAGCAGAAAAAGAAATTGTTTGGAGTGAAGACAAAGTGAAACTATACCGTTATGCATCTAAAAAACGTAGCCTCAAAACTCCACTTCTCATTTCATACGCACTTGTCAATCGTTTTGATATGATGGACTTGCAAGCCGACCGTAGTTTTATCAGAAATTTGCTAGACAATGGAATAGATATTTATCTCATAGATTGGGGCTATCCTTCTCGTGTAGATAGATATTTGACAATGGAAGATTACATCAATGGCTACATCAATTCTTGTGTTAATTTTATCCGAAAAGAACATGGTATTGATAAAATCAACTTATTAGGCGTCTGCCAAGGTGGTACATTTTCCACAATTTATACAGCTCTCAATCAAGACAAAATCAAAAACCTAATTACACTGGTTGCTCCATTTGACTTTAACACCGACGACGGATTACTTTTCAAGTGGTCAAGAGATTTGGATGTAGATAAAGTAGTAGATGGAAACGACGGACTCGTACCAGGTGAGTTTTTGAATATGGGTTTTGATATGTTGAAGCCTCTTAGCAAGTTCAAGAAAATGGCAACCATTACAAATATTATGGAAGATAAAGCCAAACTGATGAACTTCCTCAGAATGGAACAATGGGTAGGCGACAGTCCTTCGCAAGCTGGAGAATGTTATCGTAAATTTATTAAAGATTTATACCAAGAAAATAAACTTATTAAAGGAGAATTTGAACTAGGAGGAAAAAAAGTAAATCTACAAGACATCAAAAATCCAGTCTTGACAATTTATGCCTCTGCTGACCACTTAGTACCCCCTTCTGCTACCAAACCATTAAACGACCACGTAGGAACAAAAGATAAAACCTTGTATGAGTTTCCAGGTGGACACATTGGCGTTTTTGTAGGTGGACGTTCACAGAAAGAACTTGCGCCTAAAGTTTCGGAGTGGTTGAAAGAGAGAGACTAACTTTTGAATAGAATTAAGTTTTTGTGAGGAAAATTTTTAGAAAATCGCTTGTTCCATTTTTTAGAATAAGCGATTTTTTATTTATAATTTTCAAAATATTCTTCTGCTCTGTCAGAAATCACTTTTCGGCTTTTAATTTTCTCTCGGTTTAACTATCCAGTTAAGATAACCAAAGAGAACTTTTAGAATATCTCATAAAGAACCAACCTTGGTGTTCTCTCATCCTAAAACCTTGACATTTCTTTTCCAAATATATCTTCTCATAAGTTATCTTAGGAAGATGTGCTATAGTTTCCGTAACTGCAATATCTACTATTTCAAAGTCCTCATCTGTAGGAATAGTTTTCAGATACACATAAGTAAATAAGTTACCTTCATCGTAATCAAATGCTATCGCAACTACATTATCATTTACTGCTCCTAGAAAGCCCTTTTGATAAGCTGCCATTATCTCTTGTGTTTCCATTTTATTTTCTGTTGTGAGGATATAAAAATAAGTCTGTCCTTTGAGATTTAACAAATTTATAGTAGCATGGTTTTTACATCGAATAGCCTTATCAAACTCAAGCATAATGATGCAAATTAAATCTTCCTATACCCTACCAAATAATCTGTTCGGCTACTCATCGGACGGTAATAAATGAAAACATCATAAGCGTTTTCTGTCTGGAAATAATTATTTTCTAGTGGAGAATAATCAATTTCTTTTTTCTGATTGACTGTGGTGTAGAAATAATTATAAATACCTTGCTTCAACAATACTTCGGCTGTGTAATATCCTCCTTCATTGACATAACGCATCTTGAAAAGTGGGTTGATTTTCCAGTCTGTCAATCCTCCAATAACATAGACATCGTTATCTAATTTTTGAGATTTCAACACAAAATTTACATACGCATAATCAGCTTCTGTGGTAGATTGCTCTGGGCGTTGGCTGTTTTCCACATAAAACTGTCCGTTGAAGTCTTCTAAGCGAGTTCCATAGGCTAAATCAGCTCTTGATTTTTCTCGTTGAAGAAAAACATGGTCGGCATCTTTCTGATAGCGTACACTATCTACGCCCCAGCCAAATTTTCGTTGTGTACGAATATCAAATAATCTAAACTCATTACTTCCCAAAAAACGCTGCGATTCGGTAAGCGAAGAAAATTCTAATGTTTTTTGAAAGTCTTTTACAAAAGTAGGCTGCAAATCATAAATGGCATTGTCCCAACGATAATTTTGCCTTACCACTACACTAATTTGCTGATTCGGATTTACTACGCCCTTCACACCTGTATAATTTACAGAGAGTTTAAACTGCTGATAAATAAGTGAACTCTGTCCCCCAACGGCTGGAATTTGTTCAAACCCTACACTCGTTTTCTCTTCAAAAACCATAAAACGCTTAGTCAAGATTAGGTTTTCTTCATCTTCAAAAAATACTTTTACCACATAATTTCCAGAAATCTTCACTCGTGGAATTTGAAATTTGTAATGTACAAAAGGCACTTTCGTATTGATAGAAAAGTCGTAATCACGAATTAGAAAATCATTATAGACACTCAAATATTCCATATCTGGTAGTGTGCTTTCTGTCCAATCCGATTCGCAGCGAATAATTTTAGCTTTATAAACTCTAGCATCGCTGGCTAGTTCATCAAAGGTAAGAAGCAAAGTTTGCTGTGAGAGTGGAACAACAGGCTGTGAGAGTTGGGCAGCTTGTAAGTTGGTTTGTCTTGGAAACAACCGAACCGTTTTGATATAAGGGTCGTACACAAAATCCTCTGTTCGGAACGACATATCTTCATAATAGCTTTCTGTATTTTGAGCTACTATAAGATTTGATAAAAATAGTAGGGGTAGTAATGCAAATAACTGAATTTTCATTGGGTATTTTTTTTACTGATAATTTTCAAAATATGCTTCTGCTTTATCAGAACTCATTTTTTGGCTTTTGATTTTAGTTTTTTCTCCGTTTTTTATTACAAACTCTTCTAAAATTTGTCCTCCTTCTGCATGATTATACGATTTTTCTAAACTCCTTATCTTTACTAAACTATCACCTTGCCATTTATTGATAATTTTGTGGTGTGTACAACAATTTCCTCCATCTATAAAAGAAATGACTGTTTTGTTTTTCTCGTTGATAAGTAGTTCATAGGTAGAGTTCGTTTCAGTTATTCTCTCAAAATTTGAATCCATTATTATTAAATAATCAGCTATCATTCTATTAGCAAACCAAGGGCGTTGAAGCAGAATATCTGCCTTTCCATCAAAATTTATATCTCGTTGTTGAACTTCTGAGTTTCTCCAGCTCATTTCACTAAATTCAAATTGATTTTTTAACTCAAACTTGTCGTTATGTTTTACATACAGATATGTTGGAGTTTTTAAAGAATCTAATAAATCTGGATACATACTCTCAATAAAAGCAAAATCAGAAAAACCATTTTTTGCTGCTGAGTACATTGCAAAAGTAAATTCATTTTTTATAATTGTATCCTTATCAAACTTGACAACATTCAACAAGTCCACTATAGAATCTAATGATACATGAAAGAGAGAATCAAACTCGGCATCGTTATAGTTTTCAAAATTAGTGGGTTCATTTGTTGTAACAACGCTCTCTGTTTGTTTCTGTTCTTCTGTGAAATATGGTTGTTTATTATTAACAACAGACTTTTTCGTACAAGAAAAAAACAATACCAAAATCAGTAAAAATAATAAAATGTAGGATTTCATTTGGTATTTATTTGTCCAATAATCTTCTATGATAATTGATTTGTCCTAGATGATAATTGAGGTGAGCATGTAAATGCAAAAGTAAGAATGCTGTGGTTTGTTTTTCTGTAAACTTTGGAATTGTTGTTTCAACATGTAATTCTTCTTCCGTCAATGAATTTATAGAAGCATCAACAATCTTTGTTACCTCATCTAGCTTTTCGCTGAGTTCTTTTTTAGAGATATTTTTTTGAGAAAATTCTAGTTCTCTTTGTCTGACGTATCCTGTTTTTCCTATTCCTTCACCAATAAAATGATTAAGGTTTCCTATAAGATGCAAACAAAGATTACCAGCAGAGTTGAGGATTTCTCCATCTAGTTTCCACATATTTTCTTCATTTTTGTAGCTTTCAATTTCTACTTTTACTTTTTGTATATCTCTTTCAAAAAGAGAACGTATAGTTTGTTTGAGTTTCATTTTTTTATATTTTGTAATATATTTATTGAAGTTGTTTAAAAATTGAGAAAAACAAATATTTAAAGCCTACTCTAGCAAAACAATGTCAGTACCAATAAATGTATAAAGTATATTAACGTGAACTTGGGATTAACAATAAGGTTTTTATTTGTTTAAAACAGATTATATATAGTTTTTGGTCTGCTCTAATGAGACTGACCTAACTTAATTAAGGTCAGTACCGATATACAAAAAACATACTATAACGTATTGATAATCAATAAATATAATCCCGACTTCACGTTATATTAGCTTCACTTGCTTTCAAGTCTTAACTAATTTTATTTTAAAATTCTTCTTCTTCCTCAATTACTTTCTGCAAATCGTACTTTTTCCACCATTCTTGGAAAACGATAAATGCCCAAACGTGGTTTTGGTCATAATCTGTGCCTTGCTTTACTTTTTGCTTTAAATTTTCTGTATAAACTGGACTAAAAATGCCTTGTTCTTGTATAAAATCTCTGTCCAAAGACTGTTCCACCAGTGGCTTTAGAAGGGTTTGAAAACCTTTTGCTAAAGGAACATCAAAACCGTGTTTGCTTCGGTTGTAAAGTTCAGCAGGAAGAATAGACTTAAAGGCATCTTGCACAATTCGCTTCTTGATTTTCGGATTGATTTTATAATTTTCTTGCAAACCAAAAGCAAAGTTTACAACGTTATGGTCAAGAAAAGGAACACGCACCTCTAGCGCATGCGCCATCGAAAACTGGTCTGCCTTATGAAGCATGTCATTAGGCAAAAGTAAATTCATATCAGCATAAAGCATTTCATTAATATCTCTTTTCTGCTGTTCTGAAATGAATTTTGTGAAGTCTTTTTTTCGATTTTGAAATGTATTGCCTTCATTAGACCACTCAAAAACATCAGATTGAAAGATATTTTGAACATTTTGTTCATCAATAAAACTACTCAAAAACCAATAGCGTTCTTGCTTAGATAATTGTGCAGCTTTTGCAAAACGATGAAGTTGTCTGAATTTATTTCCCCAAAATGAATTTCTTGATTTGGGTAGTTTTTCTAAAAATCCTAAGTTATTTTTTATCAAATTTTCTTTCCAACCTGCATTTCTGACTTTGTACTCCCCCAAATATTTATTGTAACCTGCAAAAAGTTCATCGCCACCATCACCAGAAAGAGCTACCGAAGCTGTCTTTTTCGTGTGCTTGCTCAACACATAAAACGGAATTGCCGAAGAATCTGCAAACGGTTCACTTAAAAATGGTAACATTTCAAAAACGGCATCAAAAATATCGTTATTCGAAAGCGTAAAAACAGTATGATTGGTATTGAATTTTTTAGCTACTAGATTTGCATAACTTGTCTCATCAAACAAAGGCTCATCTTTATAACCTATTGAAAACGTATTGAGGTGTTGCGTATGGCGTGTGGCAAGTGCAACAATAGCCGAAGAATCTGTTCCTCCACTCAAAAAAGAACCAATCGGAACATCAGAAATTAAGCGTTTTTTGACAGAGTCCTCTAAAAGTTCTAGCAGTTTTTTCTGTGCATCATCATAAGAAAGAGATTCATAACTTTGATTTTCGTAGCTTTTTGGAATTTCGTAGTATTTTTCTAACTGAACTTCTTTCTTTTTTATTTTGAGATAATGCCCAGCAGGGAGTTTATAGACATTTTCAAAAATCGTATGAGGTGCAGGAATATAATGCAGCGAAAAATACAAACGAACACTTGCCCAGTCTATTTTCTTTGGAAAACGATACGCCATTAGTGATGCCATTTCAGAAGAAAAAACAAACTTGTCTTCGTCGTGATAGTAGAGAAGTGGTTTTATTCCAATTCTATCACGAGCAATAAAAATAGATTGTTCTTGATTGTCATAGACAGCAAAAGCAAAAAAGCCATTGATTTTTTCTAGACACTTTTCTTTAAAGCGAATATAAAGCTGTAATAAAACCTCTGTATCTCCTTCAGTTTCAAATTCTACATCACTCAAAAATTCTTTTCGAAGCTGCTGAAAATTATAAATCTCTCCATTAAAGACGATAGTATAACGCTCATCTTTGCTGCTCATCGGCTGATTTGCCTCCGAAGATAAATCTAAAATAGACAAACGACGATGCCCCAAGCCTACAAAAAAATCGTTGTAAAGGCGTTGTGCATCTTGTCCACGATGTTCTAGTCTTTCTGTGGCTTCCTGCAAACGCACAAGCGAAAAACGACCAATTTCATTAAACGCAAAAATTCCTGTTATTCCACACATATTTGAGTTATCAGTTTTCAGTAAACAGTTATCAAAGTCAAACCTTTGAGCTACACTTATAAATCAAATCTACTAAAAATAATCCATAAAAAATGGTTCAAATTTTAAGGCTTGAACCATTTTTATGTTGTTTATAAATGTAGATTACTCTACTACAATTTTTTCTACGACTCTACCTTTTTCGCTATTATTGCTTGAAAGAGGCTCTAACTGAATGATGTACATTCCTTTTCTTAGATTTGGAAACGGAGTGGTATAAGTTTGTCTATCAAAACTAATTATCCAGTTTTTAATGCTTCTTCCTGCCATATCGTATAAAATAGCATTCCATTCTCCACTCAAGCCTTCAATATTTAAGTTTTGTCCAGAAGAAACTGGATTTGGATATATTTTTATTTCTAAATCCTTATCTCTTCTAAATACGATTGTGTTGCTTAGAGTTTGGGTTTCATCTATATCTACTTGCTTCAATCTATAATACATCACTCCTGTCCAGTCTTCATAATCATAGGTTTGATATTCTGTTACTTGATTGGAAAATGTTTTGCCTTGAATAACATCAATCGTTACAAACTTCTCTCCGTCTTGACTACGTTGCACTTCAAAATAAGCGTTATCTCGCTCTGAAGCTGTCGCCCAGTCTAATCGTACTTTGTCACTTTCATCTTTTCCTACAAATCTTAATAATTCCACAGGCAGTGGGTCAAAACAACTAGAAATGGTATAAGGCCCTAAAAAATTATTATTGTATTCACATTCTGCCACCGAAGTATTAGGTAATACAATAGGTGCACCTGGTGTACTTGTTCCAGCATCATTGAGTACTACATACACATTAGCAGGGTCACTTGTAAGAGGAAAAGAATATGTGTATTCCCTTTGTTCTCCAACAGCGAGTCCATCATTTATGGCAAAAGTACTGAGGTTTGACCAAGAAGCACCTTGAGGATTTTCACTATAGAAAGTAATCGGATATTGCACTACTACATCAGCATCTCCTTGATTTTCTATGTCTATTGTAAAAGTAACTTCGGCTGGACAGTTACCTAAATCAATAGCACCATCATCTACATCTACTAAAGCTACAATATCAGCAGAAGGAATGAATGGATCAGTAGAATTACTAAGTGGACGCTGTGCCATATAGTTATTCAATGGAGGTGCAACAGTTTCAAAGTTTTGAGGAGAAATAACAGCAGGGATTGTCAAGTCACCATTGATATTTGTAATATTATAATTTACTTGATTCCATAAATCACGAGAAGGCAACCAAGGAATATTAGAAGACTGGTAAATTATTACCCTTCCATTACAGGAAGCTATGATTTCAGTTTGTCCATCGTCGTTTACATCACCAATTGTAGGGATTTCCATTCCTGTACCACTATTACAAGCAGGAAAACCAGAAACATCTGAATCAAAATAGACATCACCACTAGCTCCTTGAAAAACTCGTACTTTTGTTTCATCACGATATACAAGGTTAGCAAAACCATTTCCTAGAAAATCAAACGAAGAAAGTCCAGTAGTTCCAGAGTTATCTGTAGTTGGTAGTGTCCACATAGGTTGTAGATTACCTCCATTTATGGCTGCTGTATCTACATCATTAAACATTACTACACCACGTTCTTTAGTTACTCCAAATTCATTTCTTCCATCATTATCAAAATCATTAATTGTTGGAATACCAGAATAAGGACTAGTTCCTCCAACTCCTTCTACACCATTTATAAAAACTCCAGCATTATAACTTCTCAAATCAAAGACATTAGAAAGTAGTGCGCTTGTTTGAATATCCCAAACATAAATTCTACCATATCCTGAGACAACTGCATCAATATCTCCATCATTGTCCATATCTGCAACTGACATTACTGCATCTACAAAACCTCCTGTAAGTGGAACTGGAGCTACTGCAACAGGAGTTATTGTATTGGTTGCAATATTTACAGAATACACTGTGTTTCCTGCCAATAATTCTAACCCTGCACAATCTGTACAAAAAGCATCTGGCAGCACATCAGCAGCATTTGAAATTTGAAATATAGGAGCTCCTGTATCTCTAGGGTCTCCATCTGGGTTACCTGCTCCTACATACCCTAACCATTGTCCTGTTTGAGCATTAAAGATAGTTCCTCCTGTATAAACTTCTGGTATTCCATCTTCATTGAAATCAGTCAAGTTAGTGTTTGCACGGTCAGTATTAGCAACTCTTCTAGCTGCTACTGGGTTTATCGTAGCATCATCTGTTCTCCATTCCAATTCAAACGCTGGTATGGTATAGTTATATTGATAACAAGCCAAAGGGTTATTAGCACCACTCAATACATAAAAGAATTCTATGTAAGGATCTCCATCCACATTTGCCATAGTTAAAAGACTTGTTGCTCCATCAGGAGTAAGAAGTCCAGATTGCTCATATTCTACATCTGGATTCCCATCATTTCTTGGATTCAAAACACTAATAATACCATTATCTCCTAAAACAACTATTTCCCTTTCTCCATCATTATCTACATCTCCAAAAATAGGAGTCTGATAACCAATATTATTTCCATTTACTGGAATAACTTTAAATTGGAAAAGCTGAAATTCTCCTGGGTCTGTAATTTGAAAAACACAATCATTACAATCTATATCTCCATCATCAATACTACCATCCTCATCATCATCTATACTATTATTACAATCTTCTGGTGGCACAGTAATACTGGCACATTGTTCCCCAGATATAGGACTTTCTATACCACAGGCATTCACTTGTGTAATTCTAAAACAAGTGGCTGGTGGTGAGGGAAACAAGCCTGGAACTACTACTGATGTAGTAGATGCATTTATACCAGTTGTGGCTACAAGAGTTGCAGTAGCTGGAACAGGATCTCCATCTCTATAAGTATATACCCTTATTTCTCTTATTTCAGGGTCTCCACTAGCATCAAATGTGAGTGTAACACGTCCATTTGGGGAGGGTAAAGTAACTGGAGCAGCTCCTGTGAGGTTCATCACAGCAGGAGCAATACCATTAGAAGGAATAGCTGTGTCGCTACCCTCACAAGGAGACTCGTTATCTGTCAGCGTAACAGGTACTAACCTAAAATAATATAATCTACAATTTGTAAGCCCAGTAATTGTAGTAGAAATTGTTGTTGGGTCTGTAATAGTAGCTAATAAAGTTGTAGGATTATTAGTTTGTCCTCCATACACTCTATACTCTTGAAAATTAGCTAATCCTGGATTGTTCCAGTTTAGATTTACTTCTCCTGATATACCTGTAGGAGTTGCTGTAAGTGTTATGGCAGAGCCTAAGGCTTGTCCTATTGTGAGAAATTCATTGTCATTTACAGCTACACTCGCTTGATAGATAGAAGATGTACCTACTTGAGTAAGATTAGTTACAGTAGCTCCAGTAGTAAAATCTCCATCTCCATCTGTAAAGATAGCTAACTGACAACCTACCCCTCCAGGTAGTTGGGAGACATCTACTCTAAAATTTACTGTACCAATAGTACCAGTTCTGTCTAGTCGCCACGTTCTTGGAATACGCTCATAACCTGTAACTGAATTTGTAGTTGTATAGCTTGCTGAAGAAGCATTATTGTGTCCTGCAAAAAGATAAGAGTTATTACTAATGGTGCTGACTGCATTTATTTCTAATAGGGATGATGCAGATGTTAGGTGTACATTTGTTCCTGTTGTTTTTCCTACACCAATAACATTATGAAAGTAAGGCTGTGCAGTAGCAGCATCGTGTGAGTAAAAATCATTTTGTGTAAGTGTAACATTATATTTAGCAGATAAATAGTTTTCTACTACAATTCTTTCAGCTGGATTCAAAACTCTATCATATACAATAATTTCTGCTATATCACCTCCAAACCTGTGGTCAATAGTAAAATTACTTGCAAGAGTACTGATACGCTGATTAGTCATAGCTTGTGTATTTTCAAACTCCACAGAAAGCACTTCAAACTGATTATATGTCCATTGTTGAGTATTAGTATTTGCAGCAAATCCAGTAAAGTTTGCAGCATTTATTCCGTACCTTGCCCTTGCTGCGCCAGCTCCATCAAAACTAAACCCTCTGTTATTTCCTCCTGTACGAGCATCTAAAGCTATTTGAACTTGTGATGGATTATAGTCTCCCCAAATCTGACCTAAATCAGTATTGACTTGTGTAGTAGAAGAGGTACGATATACGGCAAAAACTGTGCGTGCATTATAAGAATAAGCATCATCATATTGAGAGCCAGCTGTAGTATTGAGTCCATTAAAACGAACTACAGGAAATGTATTTGCTATACTAGATTGATACAGACCACGTACTCCATCGCCAACTCCATTTGAATTAGCAGCAGTGCGACCATGCCCAGAAGCATCTGTAAAGTTTGTTGCTGTTCCATCTGCTGGAGCTGGTGTGATAGCATTAGCACGAAGCCAAAGTTGGAGAGGTGCTGTACCAGTATTTGTTCCTACTCCACCAGGACCTGTTTGAGAATATGCAGAGAAGGATAAGAAGGCAAGAAGCAAAGTAAAAAGTAGCTTGCTTTTATATAAGAATTTCATCGTAATAAAATAGAAAAGTTGTTTCAAAACACATGATAGTTCAATAGTTATTAAAATTAACAATTTCTATGCAAAAACTGCTTTTAGGCAGGAATAAATTGTTGATTTATAGTTATATTGAACAAAATAATATTTTTCTGCTGTATATTGTTAAGGCTTAGTCTATCAAAAAACTAATTCCAAAAAGAACCACAAAAAGAAGTGTAGAAAGAGCTAATTGTTTTAGAAGTGGGTCAAGTTGCATATCTTTTCTTTTGAAAACTTGAATGATGTTATTGATAAACAAAGGCAAAGTAATTAGAAATACAAAATTTATAGGATTTTGATACTTCAAAAACAAGAAAAAGAACACACAAATCCAAGCCAAACTAATCACAAGAGCGTGATAAATACTTGCCTTTTCTTTGCCCAAACGTACAGGAATAGAGTTTTTTCCAGCTAAAATATCGGATTTTATATCTCTGATATTATTTAGATTCAATACTCCAACAGCAAATAACCCACACGAGGTAGCAGGTAAGAAAATATCCCAAGAAATAGTTTGAAAATCTGTGTATGCTTGTGCTTGCAAAAAATACGTTCCTCCACCAGCAACCCAACCAAAGAAAATCAAAACAGCAATATCTCCCAAACCCATATATCCGTATGGTTTTTTCCCTGCTGTGTAGAGAATCGCCCCAGCGATACAGAAAAGTCCTAATAATAGAAAGAAACCTAACGTTTTTAGGCTACTTTCTTTTTCAAAATCTATCGCTACAATTAAGAGTAAAACACCACTCAAAAAAGATAAAATAGAAAATAAAACTACAGCTTTTTTCATTTGCGAAGAGCTTATTTTTCCTTCTTGTACGGCACGCTTAGGACCTACTCGGTCTTTATGGTCTGCACCGTGAATGCTATCTCCATAATCATTGGCGTAATTTGACAGAATCTGTAATAAAACAGCCGTCAGAATAGTCAGAGAAGCAATTTTTATATCAAAATATCCATTTATGGCAGCTAAAAAACAACCCATCAACATACTTGCTAGTGCTAAAGGAAGTGTTCGTAATCGGGCTGCTTCTATCCAATGTTTCATAATTTTTTGAATGTATTAATGTATGTCAAAAGGCTTGCCTTTGACTAATGTTGTATATTCTTTCAAAGACGAACCTTTGAACTACTAAAAATTACTGTCTCAACTTTCTTACAAAAGCTGATATAAAGAAAAAGACAGCTAAAAAACCTGCTAACCTGCCTAAATAATCGCCGTGAAGAGTGTAAAAAGTGATTTCGTTATTTAGCTTTACTTTGTATTTCAATGCAGTCTGTTCTCCATAATTACTTCTTGAAATATCTTTTCCTGTTTGGTCTATAAATCCAGAAATTCCTGTGTTGGCTGCTCGTGCTACACTTCTGCGTGTTTCGATGGCACGCAAGGCAGACAACGCCCAAAGCTGACGAGGAGCTGGCGTATTTCCCCACCAACCTTCATTTGTAGGAACAACAATTACGTTTGCACCATTTTGAGCATATTCTGTACAAAATTCTCCATAAACGGCTTCCCAACAGATAGCAGGAGCTACTTTTGCTTTTGAATTAGGAGAAGTAAAAACTCCTCTATAATCTTGTGTTCCAAGTGTTCCCATAATATCTACAAACAGAAGAGAAGCACTTTGATTAGGCAAAATCATTTTGATAGGATTAGTTTCTGCTCCAATAACAAGTTTAGATTTATGATAAAATGAAATCGAATCTTTCACAAAAGGCGCAAACTGAACGGCTGCGTTATACATATCGTAATACGAACCTCCATTAGACTGTCGTGCTGTCTTGGGAATGGTATCGCTTTCTGTATAAAACTTATATGTGTCTGCTCCAGCAATCAGAATGAGATTATTCTCTCTACAAAAATCAAAAATGGGTTCTAAATCTGGCTGACTTGTATAATTGTACTCTGTCGAATTTTGATGAAACGCTGTTTCTGGAAGAACAATATACTTTGTAGAATCAGTCATAACACTCTTAGCTAAATCGATGTAACGCTGAATTTGGTCTTTGAAAGAAATGTGGTTTGTAGCAGGTTCACCCGTTTTAGGATTGCGAGAAAATTTTTCATTGTAACAGTCTAAATTAGGTTGAAGAACTGCCATTTCTACTGAGTCTAAGTTTTTCATTTCTTCATCATTGTAACTTGCATAAATTCCGTAAGAAATTCCTATCGGAACTAAAATCCAAACTAAATATGCCCCTACTTTAATATCTTGCTTTATAAAAACGTGATGTCCTAAAATATTTGCCAGCAAAATCCAAATACTCCCTCCTAATGCTCCTGTATATTCGTACCATTGCGCCCACATCGGAACTTCGCCAAGTGCATTGCCAAGATTCATCCAAGGATAAGACAAAACCCAATTTAGATGAACATATTCAAAAAATAACCAACACGAAACAAGCGATAGATAATTGATAAACCCTACTGAAAAACGCCTCGTAAAGACATAAAAAATAATGGGTAGAAGTTGTAAAAAAGCATTCAATAAAAACACACCAATTACTCCCACACTAAGCGCATTCCAAAGCCACCAATAGACACCTACATTCCAAACAATAAAATAAATCCAGATAAAAAAGCATAAGCGAGTAAAATACTTCTTCTTTTTTGTAGTGGTTGTATCTGCTTTCTGTTTTTCATTTTTATCAAAATAAAATTCTATCAGTTCCATCATAGGAATGAGTCCGACAAAAAGCAAAGGAGAAAATGGAAAATACCATCCCAAAGCCATCAAAATCCCTCCTAAAATAGATAGTGAGAGAGCATAGTATTTCTTTCGACGATAATTTTCTATATGTGCTTGAAATGACAAGAGAGACAGCATTTTTTTAAATTTATATTTTAGTAGGTCAAAGGCGAGCCTTTTATAGATCCAAATGGATTTGAAGTTACAAATTTAACCAAACCAATTTGAATTGATTTTCATGCAAGCTAAAATTAAGAGAAATTGTTTTTTGATATAGAATTTGATAGATTTCTATAGCCAAAACCATCAATCATTTTCTCTATGAAGTTTTTTCTCACAACTCTACTGATTTTAGTTTTCCAAAATGTATTTGCTCAAACTTATGAGTATGATATTAATGGAAGAAGTTTTGAAGATTCTATTTCCAAGAATTCAGAATACGATATGTCAGACGATATAATAGTAATAAGAAAAGATGGAATAGAGTATGCTTTTGAAAGAGTAGCCTCTAATGAAAGAAGAAAACCCAACTTTGAAAATACTGATTTGGATAGCAACTACATCTACCATAAAGTAGCTGAAGGAGAAAGCACAGAATATCTCCTTGAACTCTACCAGATTTGTGCACCTTGTTTTGCAAAGTGGAATAATTTTGAGTTTGAATACAGAGAATTTCCTATCGTAGGAGAAACTAGAAAACTCAGAACAATTCCTGATGTTGCAACAGAAATAATATTTGAATATTTGAAAGGATTTAAACTTTATGAAGGAGAGTATTTGAAAGTAGCCTTGAGAAAAGACTATCAAAAGGGATTTCCTACCAAACCAAGAAAACGATATTTCTATTATACTACAAAAAAACAAATGAGTATTTATGATATTCCAAGAATAAATGGAATAACTAATTACGAGTTAATAGAATTAATACAAAAAAATAAATTAGATGATATTTACATCATTCCTAACAATATACAGCTAATTATTGGAGAAATGGAATACAAATATGCTTGTCCGTGTGGTGATAGATAAAACAGATTTATTGTACAAAACACTTGAAAAACAACAAATCAAGGATAAATAAAGTTAATAAACTAGCTAATCACTTTTCAGCATCGGAAAGTTAGATTTGAAAGTAGTATTTTTGTAGCCTTTTACTAGCTTTTTGAAGACAATGAATCAATTACTCTACCCTATTAAAAATTATTTAGTTAGTCGTAAGAATAGAAAAATTCGTCCTTCGACCTCCAAACACTACACACTTCCCTATGAAGAAGCACAGCATTTTGGGATTTTACTACTTATAGAAAATGCAGAGGATGCCAAACAAATCGCTCCTATCGTTGAAAAACTTCAAAAAGACAAGAAAAAAGTAGAGGTCATACTCTTCCAAACAAAAAAAATTAAGGAAGAACTACAAGTTCCGTATCGCTTTTTCTTGGTAAACTCAGAACAAATGGATTGGAATGGAAATATGGATGTAGTGGCAGTACAAAAATTTATCTCAACCGAATTTGATTATCTTTTCTGTATTAGTAACCAACACGTTGCACTTTTTGAACGCATCTTGTTACTTAGTAAAGCAAAATGTAGAGTGGGAGCGCATATTATTGGAAAAGAATTTTTGTATGAATGGATGGTATTTAGAGAAGAAGAAAATACCTTGGCAAGTCTTGCTAAGAATATATTGGCTTCTGTTAGCACGATTTAGAATGTAAGTGTTCTTCTATTGATGTAAAAAAACGATTTAACAAAAAATGCTAAATCGTTCTGTATTTCATTTACTGTTTCTATTCTATATTATGCGTTTTGCTTTTCAGCAGCATATTCTAGAACATCTTCTTCTGTTGGAGAGATTTTAGCAAATTTGAATCCTTCATAAATAGCAATTCCGTAGAAAAGTAAGTCCATAGGTCTTATATTAGAGATAAAACTATCTACTCCTACACTAAAATCAACTAATCCGAATACTTCAAAATAGCCAACACTAAACTCTTTCGCTGAAATTCCATACATAGCAAGAAAATTACCTAAGGCACAGCCTACTAGAGCAAAGACAGCTCCTATGATGCTGAAAGGCATATCTACTCCTTTTCCTAAAAAACGCACAGCAAAACCAACCAAAATACCAACACCAATTGCCATATAGCCAATTTGCCAGCCTGTTGCTACTGTTACTACTGCCCAAAGTGCTGCGCCAATAATAGCACCTCCAATACCTCCCAATACTCCTAACCCTAGATTCTGTTCTCTACGAAGTTTATTGAGATATTCTGTTTCAATATTTGGGTCTATGAAAGATCCTTGAGTAGTTTGACCTGTTGCAGTTGTATCTTGATACGATTCATTTTTTTCAAATTCTTTTTCCATTTCGTGTAGGTTTTTGCACACTATATGTGTACAGATGAGTAAGTATAAAGTAATAAAACTACAAATAACAAAAAAAAAGTTCAGATATTTCTATCCAAACTTAATTTTTATTCAAAAAATGCTATTCTTTACAAAAGATTCAGTTTCTTCATAAAGCGATTTTTATAAGATGCTCCAATCGGAATAGTTTTGCTTGGCATCACTACACTTGTGTCTTCAATGCTTGTTATTTTAGTAAAATTGACAATATACGAACGGTGTACACGTATGAAATCAGATTCAGGCAGTTTTTTCTCCAAGCCTTTCATTGTAGAATGAATAATATATTTTCGCTTATCTGTATTGATGATTACATAATCTGATAATGCCTCAATAAAATATACATCACTTAGGCGCAAACGCACAATTTTGTTATCTGCTTTAATAAAAACTTCGTCTTGGTTTTCAACTGTTACGTTAGAGGCTTTTAGGTTGGCTTCTGCTTTTCCAACAGCTTTCAAAAAACGAGCATAATTTACTGGCTTGACCAAATAATCGGTTACATTGTGTTCGAAGGCTTCCACAGCATAACTAGCACGAGAAGTAACCAAAATAATCTGTGGCATATCATCCAACGTTTTCATAAGGTCTAGTCCTGTCATTTCAGGCATCTCAACATCTAAGAAAACAATATCGACTTCTTTTGTTTTGATGACCGTGAAAGCATCAGCAGCATTGTCTTTTTCATCCAGAACTGTAAGACCATCCGTCTTATTGACAAAATGCTTGATTACGTTGCGTGAAAATTCGTCGTCATCTACAATTAAACAATTCATATAGTATAGGCTTATAGTTTTTTATCCTAAACGACGGCTTTAATCCTCGTTTACGGTTTGGAAATTCTTTAAATAATGTCTTTGAATAAATGGAAAGTTAGTCAAAATCAGAATAAATTCGTAATTTTTAATTCCTAATTCTCAATTTTTATTCATGTGTTTTTCAAAAAGGAGTTTCATATATTTTCCAACAATGTCAAATTCAAGATTGATGGTATCTCCTACTTTTAGTTTGTGATAGTTCGTATGTTGATAGGTATAGGGAATAATAGCGACGCTAAAACTTCCTTTTTTTGTTTCCGAACCACTCTCTGAATCTACAACAGTTAAACTTACTCCATTTGTACAGATAGAACCCTTTTCTACTGTAAAGTTCCCTTTGTCTTCATATTCAAAATAAAAACGCCAACTTCCATTTTCATCTACTATTTTTACACAAGTAGCCGTTTGGTCGACGTGTCCTTGTACGATATGTCCATCAAAACGCCCATTGGCAGGCATACAGCGTTCTAAATTGAGTTTTGAACCTGCAGCCCAGTTTCCCAAATCTGTTTTTTGGAGCGTTTCTTCTATAGCAGTTACAAAATGCCTGTTTTTGTTTTTATCTACTTCTGTAACCGTGAGGCAAACACCATTATGCGCCACGCTTTGGTCGACTTTAAGCTCATTAGAAATAGCAGATTCAATTTCAAAAATCTGATTTGTTCCTTCTTTTTTTATGGAAATAAGAGTTCCTATCTCTTCAATAATTCCTGTAAACATAATTTAATTGATAATTAGCTTCGCTGAACTAGCATTTGACAATGAAAAGTTGATACTTTTTACTGCCATTGTCAGTGTCTTTACCGACGATGATTATGAAATTTAATTTTTTCTAAAAATACAAATAGAACTTATTAAGGTCAGACTCGTTTACTCTATTAGAACAATAATTGTTATATGTTTTGTAGATTAAATTGAATATTTTTGTTGTAGTAAGAGCAAAACAAAGTATTCATAATTTTGCTAACAGTTTGTAAATAAACTCGTTATATTTTAAAGTACCAGTTGTATTTAAACAACTATTTATCCTTTAATGAAACCTATTATTCTATCCTGTTTAATTTGAATATTTTTACTTTTTCCATTTCTAGAAAAAATAATTTAGACACAAAAATACATAAAAATGATAGTTCTATTTTTCCTAAAATAGTTAGTTATCAACATATTTTTTTCTGTCTTGTTTTTGTTTTCTGTTTTTGCTTTTCCTCTTTAGCAACAAACCTATTGACAAATACGGTAGATGGAGATAATTTGTTCAAACTTATAGGAAAATCGAAAACTGACCCATTGGTTAGAGAGTTTTTGAATAAACTAGGTATTAGAGACCAAGCTCTTAGTTCTTCTTCCGTTTGGACATATTCAAAAGACGGCATACGAATAGGTTTTTATAAAGAAGATATCATTGACAAAATTATGTTGTATGATAATACCTACTCTGTCAATGATAAAAAATTTGCAGCCTACTCTAGCAAACTACCAAAAAATCTAACTTGGAACGACACCAAATCTTCTAGTATTTTAAAACTAGGTGCACCTTCTAAAGACAACGCCAACTATATGGAATATGATAATTTACCAGTCGAAGTTGTGCTATATTATACAGGTTCACGTATTAAATCAAGGTTACGAGGTATTTTGTTACGATTTAAACACTGCATTGCTGGAGACTGTCAGAACGGAGAAGGAATTTATGTGGAAAGAGACGGCTCTCGTTATGAAGGAGAGTGGAAAGATGGCAAACGCCACGGAAAAGGAAAACTCGTTTATACAAATGGCGTAACAAAAACAGGATTTTGGGAAACAGGAAATTATAGAGGACAAGATTTTTTTACCTCCAATGGCTTGTATGACCTCTTAGGCAAACACAAAGACAGTGAAGAGGTAAAATCTGCCAGCAACAGACAGAAGAAAGGCTACCAACAAATACACCTTGCCTACGACCATTTTAAATATGTTTTTAATAATAACAAACTCCGTTTTTATTTCAATGATTATGGCTATTTGTATAAAGTAGCTGTCAATAAATCAGGATTTGGAGAAGTTTCTCATCCCCTAACAGAAAAAGTTACTCCTTACTCTGACCAAAATTATGTTGCCTATATTATGGGGTCTCCCTACAAAAAATATACATATCGTACAGGTTCGACGTGGCTCTACAAAGACCAAAAATTTGATTTACGAGTTCAGTTTACTAAAAACGGCATTATGGATGGCATAGATGTTACTCTCAACGACGATGATATTTTGGTAGATGCAAGTAAAGGCACATGCAAAACTGGCGATTGCCAAAATGGGTTTGGAGAACTCATATCAGAAGCAGGACGCTATGTAGGTAAATTTAAAGATGGAAAATTTGACGGGCAAGGAACAATGTATTATTCATCTGGAGGCTATTACAAAGGAAATTTTTCTAAAGGCATGAGAGATGGCAGAGGAACTTATATTTGGTCTGACAACAGCAAATATATTGGACAATGGAAAAATAATCAAAAACACGGAGTGGGAGCAATGTATTATCAGAATAGAAGTCGCTACGAAGGACAATGGTATCAAGACCAACGTCACGGAGAGGGTTCAATGTACTATCCAAATGGCGAACATTATATTGGAGCATGGTCTTATAACTCACAGACTGGAAAAGGAACACTCTACAAAACCAATGGACAAAAACAAATAGGCATTTGGCAGAATGGAAGACTAAAAACAGCTTTGTAAGATTGCATATTTACTAAAGCAAGCAAAAAAAATAGGACAAGATGATAAACCATCTTGCCCTACTTACACACTTCATATAAAAATCTAATTCCTATTTTTTATTCATTCCCAGTTTAGATTTGAGAGCGTTTAGAGCATCTTTTTCTGGGTCAATGCCTAGTGCATCATTTACTTTTTTATCTAAAATAGGGTCATTTTGAGGAGAGTTTTTGCTAAAATCCTCATACAAATCTCCCAAAACTTCATCTTTCTGGATTTTGGCTTTCATGCGTTCTATCATAGAAATGGTTTCAGAAGAATCTGGCATCTTTACACGCTGCTTTTCTTTGATAGATTTTACAGTTTGAGCATGTTTTTCCATTTTGTCTTGCAACTTTCCTAATTCTGCCAACTGATTTAATGCACCATCAGCGAGTTGTTTGGAACGTTCTTGTTCCTTTAAAAGCTCCATAGCTAAGTTATTAGCTTCATTCCAATCCAAATTTCCTTCTTGCGCCTTTGCTATGATGCGTTTTGCTTTATTTTCAGCGTCCTTTTCCTTTTCTTGATAAAACTCATAGTCTTTTCTTGTTCGGATAACAGCAGCTTTTACCTCTGCCAACGCTTCTAATGCTTCATTCAGATTAGCATTATCAAAAACCTTATCATATCCTGTTGTAGAAAAAGCAGATTGATAAACGTGTTTTTCTTGCTTTGCTTCTGTCTTTGGCTCAATAGGTCTTGTTTTTAATTCTATAACTGGCTCTTCTTTGGGTTCTTTTGTGGCTTGTTGCTGTTTGGGTTGTTCTTCTGTTTTAGTTTCCTGTTTAACCTCTTGTTTGGCTTCTTTGTCTTCTACCTTTTTAGGTTGTTCTTTTTTATCAGAAGCAGCATTTTCTTTAAACTTTTCAGAATTATATAAGTCAATATACCAATTAATAGTTTTGGTAAGAGCTGTATCAAAATCTGTATCAGCTTTCCAATCTAACTCATTTTCTATTTTTGAAGAATCAATGGCATAGCGTAAATCATGCCCCGGACGGTCTTTTACAAAGGTTAGTAAGTCTTCATATTTTCCTTCTGCTTTTGGTTTGATTTCATCTAAAAGAGAACAGATTTTCTTGGCTAAATTTAGATTGTTCCACTCGTTATTTGAACCAATATTATATGACTCTCCTTTTTCACCTTTATGAAATGCTTTATCGATTCCTTTGGCGTGGTCAAGTACATAGAGCCAATCTCTAATATTTTGTCCATTTCCATAAATTGGAATGGGCTGGTTAGAGAGTGCTTTTCGAATAATAGTCGGAATTAGTTTTTCATGATGCTGTTTTTCTCCAAAATTATTGGAGCAATTTGTAATCACAACATCAAATCCGTAGGTATGAAAATAACTTCTGACAATCAAATCACTTCCAGCCTTTGAAGCACTATACGGACTGTTTGGAGCATACGGTGTAGTCTCTGTAAACAAGCCTGTTTCTCCTAATGTTCCATAGACTTCATCTGTCGAAACGTGAAGAAAACGAGTGTCTTCATAGCCTTTTTTATAAGAAAATGGAGCATCCATCCAATACTTACGAGCTACATCTACAAGCGTAAATGTTCCATGAACGTTTGTTCTGACAAAAGCCTCTGGGTCTGTGATAGAATTATCGACGTGCGACTCGGCTGCAAAATGAATAACTCCTCTGATGTCGTGTTTTGTAAAAATATGTTCTACTAATTGCCTATTGACAATATCTCCTTTGACAAACTCATAACGAGAATTGTTTTCTACCTCACTCAAATTATCCAAATTTCCTGCATACGTCAGCAAATCCAGATTAATAACTTTGTAATCTTGATGAGTTTCTAAAAAATAAGGAATAAAATTAGAACCAATAAAACCAGCTCCACCTGTTACCAAAATTGCTTTCATAGAATATATATTTTGACTTTATTTATCAAAAATGATTTATGAAAGCTAAGATAAGGAAGTTTTTATTAACAACACCGTAGGTGTAAAATCTTTGTAGAAATTCAAAAATAAGATACGAATGAAAAAAACGCCGTAGGCGTGAAATTTATTCAATCCAATCGAAGAGGTATTTTTCATCGTATTCTACCTCAAATTTTTGTAAAAAATCGATATATTCCTCCTTAAAAGTTTTCTTTCTATGATGTTCCTTTTGGTTAAGAATATAATTTATGACTCTATCTAATTGTGATTTTGAATATGAAAAAGCTCCATATCCTTCCTGCCATTTGAATTTGATTTTTGTAAAATCTTCTTGATTAATAAATTTAGAAGAATTGTTCTTTACATCACGTACCAAATCAGAAACTGACATATTTGGAGACAAACCAACTAACAGATGTATATGGTCTGGCATACAATAAACAGCTAATGGCTTTTGATTTTTTCCATTCACAATACCACAAATATACTTTTCTAACTCGTCTTTGAATGAATTTTGTATTAAACTTTGTCGACCTTTTACAGCAAATACAAACTGAATATAGATTTGGGAATAGGTATTTGGCATATTTAAAAATTTCACACCTACGGTGTTTCTAATTAAAATGTATTCTATATTTTTCTACAAAGATTACAAGCCTACGGCTTTAAATTTCGTACAAAATATATAAATATCTATTTTTTATTTTTTACCCACACCATATTCAAAAGCGAAGTCAGTTTTTCTTTGAGTTCTCTTCTATCGACAATAAAATCTAAAAATCCGTGTTCTTGTACAAACTCTGCTGTTTGGAAGCCTTTTGGAAGGTCTTTTCCAATAGTCTCACGGATTACTCGTGGACCTGCAAAACCAATAAGCGCATCTGGTTCTGCAATATTAAAATCTCCTAGCATAGCAAAACTTGCTGTTACGCCTCCCGTAGTTGGGTTTGTCAATAATGAAATATAAGGAATCTTAGCTTCTGAAAGCAGAGCTAATTTTGCAGAGGTTTTTGCCATCTGCATAAGTGAAAAACCAGCTTCCATCATACGTGCGCCACCCGATTGTGAAATTACCATCAAAGGCATGTTATTTTCAAGGCAATAATCGGCAGCACGAGAAATTTTTTCTCCTACCACAGCTCCCATCGAACCTCCAATGTATTTGAAGTTCATGGCAGTTACCATAAAATCAATTCCATTCATTTTTCCATACGCCGACTGTGCAGCCTCATTGACACCAGATTTTGCGTTGGCCTCTCCTATGCGCTGTTCATACGTCTTGGTGTCCTTAAAATTTAGAGGATTTTTTGGAGTAAGGTTAGTATTTATCTCTGTATATTTACCTCCATCAAATAAAATCTCAAAATATTGTGCAGGTGTAATAGTGAGATGATGATTATCATCTGGACATACCCAGTTATTATCCCTCAATTCTTTTTTAAGAATAATTGTACCACTAGGCGTTTTGAACCACATATTTGGAGAATCACGCTTTTCATTGGTTGGCGTAGTGATATTTTTATTTTTTCGATGAAACCAAGACATATAAATAAATTGACAATTTGTAAACTGATAATGGATAATTTATACCTCCAATTATCAATGATGGATTAAGGTATGAACTAACTCTACATCAAGCAAAAATATAGAATAGAAGTACAAAGTTAAACAATTCTGCTTATAAAATGAATCTTTCAGAGAACTCTGATTTGCATAAAAAAACGCTACACATTAGAGTATAGCGTTTTTAATATCTAAGAATGCTCTTGAGCAAATTCTAAATGTGTATTTCTTCTCAAGAAACAAGCATTTTGACCTATATTACAAGGAATATCTGTCAGCTACTCACCTACAGATACACGTTCGAAGGCTTTGATTTCCATTCCTTTTCCTTCATTTTTCACATACTGAGCAATCGTAACTTTAGGGTCTTTTACAAAAGCTTGGTTCATCAATGTATTTTCTTGAAGATATTTTTTAACATAACCTTGAGCAATACGGTCTAGGATATTTTCTGGCTTACCTTCTTCTCTTGCACGCTCTACACCGATAGCCATTTCACGCTCTGTAATTTTAGGATCAACACCGTTTTCATCAAGTGCAACTGGGTTCATTGCAGCGATTTGCATACCCAAATCTTTTCCAATAGACTCATAATCAGCACTTCCAGCATTTTCCATAGCTACCAAAACTCCTACTTTTCCGTTTGAGTGAACGTAAGCAGCTAGTTTGTCAGCAGAAAGGTGGTTGTAACCTACGATAGAGATTTTCTCACCCATTTTACCTACAAAGTCAGTGATTTTAGCTTCTAATGCTTGTCCACCAGTTTCTAATTTTAATAACTCTTCTTTTGTTGCTGGCTTTTTCTCTGCTGCAAGTTTTGCAATTTCGCCACCAAGAGTTTGGAACTCTTCATTACGAGCTACAAAGTCAGTTTCACAACCCAATCCAACGATTACACCTTCTGAATCATTGTTGAAAATTTCGATAAAAACTGCTCCTTCTGCTGTGTCTCTGTCAGCACGCTTTGCAGAAACTTTTTGTCCTTGCTTACGCAAAATATCTACTGCTGCGTCAAAATCTCCGTTTGCTTCTGTAAGAGCTTTTTTGCAGTCCATCATTCCTGCACCTGTCATCTGACGAAGTTTGTTTACTTCACTTGCCTTAATTGCCATTGCTTTTGTTATGTTTTATGTTCTTAATGAAAATTGATTAAAAACGATTTAAAAAAAGAGTGATTAGTAGCCACAAAGTTACGAATCACTCTCTATTTATGAATTATTATTACCAAAATTTAATACAATTAATTTTGTACACCAGTCTTCCCAACTGGTTGATAAGATAGTAGAATCTGTATTTTGATATGAAAAAGTTATTTCAACTTTTCCATCAGGCTGCAAGCCTGACCTACATTTAGTAATAAAAATGTAATTTTGGACTGATTAAGCAAAGTTTGAGCTTACATAATCCATATCTTCTTGCGAATTTTCACGACCACGATAATCGTTAGCAAGAATAGTTTTGAGACGATTGAGTTCTTTGCGAGCTTCTTCCAATCCTTCAGAAGAACGTTCAGATTTTTTCTTTTTGAAATAATCCGACTGAACAGTTTTTAGCTCACTAACACGCTTCTCAATCTTTAATTTGGTCTTTGTTTCGAAAGCCATAGTGATATAAGAATTTAATTTCAATTACGAATTACGAAATAGTATTCAGCGTAGCTAATTTTTCAATTACGAATTAATAATACAACTAACTCAGTAATAAGCTATTCATAAAATGTTAAATTGAAATATTTTTGATAAAATCAATTTATATTTTGAAAGTAACAAGCAGTTTCCAAAGTATTTGAATACTGTCTGTTACTTTTCTTTGTCTAGTGTATATTGAAATAATTAATTAAGGTAATGGAATAAAATGAGCAATTAATTTATCATTTATGATTCACAATTTACCATTAAGAAAATTATTCTTCTTCTTCGTTATTTTCCGAAGTAACAGCAGCTTTAGCAGGCTTTTTACCTTCATCTACTGCACGTTTTTTATCTTCTTCTTCTTGCAATTTAGCTTGCTCACGCTCTTCTTTACGCTCTGCCAAACCTTCTTCGATTGCTTTTCCAATCACTGAAGTCAAGAGAGAGATAGACTTATAAGCGTCGTCGTTTGCAGGAACTGCATAATCAACTTCATTAGGGTCTGCATTTGTATCAACAATAGCAAATACAGGAATATTAAGGCGTTTTGCTTCTTTGATAGCGATGTGTTCACGAACAATATCCACTACAAAAAGAGCAGCAGGCAAACGGTTAAGGTCTGCAATACCACCTAATACACGCTCCAATTTCTCTTGCTCACGTGTAATCATAAGACGCTCACGCTTTGCTAAGTTTTTGTATGTATCACTTTTCATCATGCGCTCAGTAGATTGCATTTTTTTGATAGACTTACGTACAGTAGCAAAGTTAGTGAGCATACCACCCAACCAACGGTCTGTAACATAAGGCATATTGAGGCGTTGTGCCTCCTGTGATACTACTTCTTGTGCTTGTTTCTTAGTCGCAACAAACATAATTTTATTTCCTCTACGAGCCATTTCTTTAATAGCTGCCGTAGTACGTTCTAGACTGGCGAGAGTCTTGTTAAGGTCAATGATGTGGATACCATTGCGCTCCATAAAGATGTAAGGAGCCATTTTAGGATTCCACTTGCGCTTCAAGTGACCGAAATGCACGCCTGCGTCCAAAAGGTCTTTATATTCTATTTTGTCCATAGTAATATTTTTACTCTGTGAAGAGAATCTAAATCAATTTCGAAACTTTGGTTCTTTTTTCTACTACATTTCTTGTAGAGGCGAGAACCACGCATTCGGGATTGTAATTTTTAAATAAAAAAAGAAGAGTTAAGAATTTTATATTTTTCCAAAATTGCCTTTTGAGAAATTTGAAAAAACAAAAGATAAAAAAATTCTTAACGCTTGCTGAATTGGAATCTACGACGTGCTTTTCTACGTCCGTATTTCTTACGTTCAACCATACGAGGGTCACGAGTAAGGAATCCTTCAGCTTTAAGAGCTGGGCGAAGTTCTGGGTCATGCTCTACTAAAGCACGAGCAATAGCAAGGCGAACAGCACCTGCTTGTCCTGCAATTCCACCACTAACTACATTAACATTTACATCAAAAACACCTACTTTGTCTGTAACAACAAATGGTTGATTGATGATGATACGCAAGATTTCTGTTGGAAAGTACTCTTCTATAGTACGACCATTTACAGTGATTTTTCCTGCACCTGGTTGCATATAAACACGAGCTACTGACTTCTTACGTCTTCCGAGGGTATGAAGAGTTGTACTCATTTATAAAATTAAATGGTTTTGGGTTTGCCTTTAGAATTTTACTTCTTTAGGTTGCTGTGCTTCATGAGGATGCTCACTACCTGCATGCACAAACAAATTACGGAATAACTCACGTCCTAAACGGTTGTGAGGCAACATACCTCTTACTGCATCTTCTACAAGTTGTGTAGGCTTACGCTGCAAAATTTGGCGTGCTGTATAAACTTTCTGACCACCTGGGTATCCAGAGTGAGTAATGATCTTTTTGTCGTTCCACTTCTTACCTGTAAGGTGGATTTTTTCGGCATTGATAACGATTACACTATCACCACAATCATTGTGAGGAGTGTAAGATGGTTTGTGTTTTCCACGCAAACGCTTCGCTACTTCACTTGCCAAACGACCAAGAGTTTGTCCTTCTGCATCAACGATGAGCCACTCACGGTTCTTTTTGCCGTCTTCTGCTGTAACAAACTCAGTTTTGTAACTAAGTGAATCCATTTTTTTGGAAATTAATTGAACAAACAGCTAATTACGAATTACGAATTAATAATTACGAATGATAATTCATAAGTCTATTCGTTAATTATAAGCAAAATACTACTTATTCAAATTGCTAAAATAATATTAACTAAGTTCTATCAAAATCATTCAGTATCAAGGCAATAACTATGAATAGCCAAAAACTCAATCCTGCTATTTTAATAGGCTTGCAAAATTAGAGGTTTTCTTATTGATTTCCAAATAGTTGTCGAAATTTATGTGTTGTAGTTTTTCATATCTAGCTGCATTTTTATATTTGCTCGCTCATAAAGTCCTTTTTCTAAAGGTATTTCCTTAAAACCTATTTTTTTGTACAAACGAATAGCAGATTCTAATTTTGTATTAGAATATAGAATGATGATAGATATAGAATGGCTTTTAGCAAAGTCTAAACAGTGTGTGAGAAGAGCTTTTCCAATGCCTTTACCTTGAGATTTTTCTGTAATTGCCATTTTTCCCAACTCAAAAACAGTAGTATTTTTTTTTAGTAAAGATGCAGTACCAATAATTTCTGAATCTTTTTCCACAAAGAAAATGTACCCTCCTTTATCAATAATTTCTTTTTTAGGGTTGGAAAGTGAAATTATATCTCCTTCTTCAAGATGAAAATATCTTTCAAGCCATTCGTAATTGAGCGTTTTTATATAATGGCTCAAATCATCTCTGTAATCAACGATTTTAAAGGATTCTTTGCTATTTTCTATTTGCATATTTGATTATATTTTTCTCACTCTGAAGAGTGAACTACAAATAAACTACATTATTTTTGTCCAACTGTTCTGATTGTTTTCTAACTGATTAAGAGTTTTAGCTTCGTAACGCCAATGCTTACTACTTGTAATTTCAAAATCATCACAAACATACTTTGCAACAGATTTAGAAAAGTCCTCATATAAAAAAGCCTCTTCTAAACGAATGACAAATCCCTCAACTTGTCTATTTTTCTGATTTTTGTAGGCTTCAAAGTTCTTTAAAATTTCTTTCTTATCATATACTCCTTCATAAATTATGGTGGGATAAGATATACCAATACTTTCAAATGTCGTTTTTGTGTCTGTCCAAGAAAGTGAAATATTACGACCTTCCTTTTCTACCCATAATGAATACCCCAAGAAAATACTTTGCAAGTCTTGATAAAAAATGGTGTGTTTGTAAAATAAATTCTCTCCACAAAGCCTCCAATTTTCTAATGATTCTAACTGTGAAGAAATATAGTTTCGAAAACGTTCCAACCAGCGATGTGACTCGTCTTTAGTGCTATCCAATGAACGAGCATGTAAATGATTTGTGTAGAGTGTGGCATTTTCACCATCCATTTTTTCCATCACCACTACTTTTTTTCCTTCAAAATCAGAGTCAGAGTAAAGAACTTTATCGTCAGAACCACGTTTGGGAGAGTAAGGCAAATGAAAAGTACGAGGATATTTGTAATAAGTGGGTAGCTTAGATTCTTGTTTCATCTTCTTCGTATTTTGTAACTAACAAATTTTGTTTTATACTTTTGATTTGCTAGTTTTCCTATGTTTTTGTTTGCAACAACAATTTTTTTTTATTTGTTCCTACTTCCATTTTTTCAATAAAACTATTACCTCTTGGGAATTCGTCGCACTTTAAAGGGCATCATCAAAGCTATTTATAGTTCTCTTCCACTTATTCGTACTTGGAATTGGGGTCGTCTTTTTTTGTGTATTATTATTTCTTGCTTCATTTGGAGTTTTCAAGCTCTCAATAAAGACAATTATCATACAACTGTCAATTTCCCTTTAGTAATAGATTATGAACGCCAAGATGTAGTTGCTTTAGAAGACCCTCCCAAATATATTTCTGTACAGGTCAGTGGAAGTGGTTGGCGACTGCTGCAAAAAACATTGGGTTTTGGCATTACTCCACTCAAAATAGAAGTAGAAGACCCTACACAAGTCAAATTTTTCACAGCAAAATCTCTAATGCCCAACATTGTACAACAGCTTAGTGATGTGAATGTAGATTTTATTGCAGAAGATTCTATTTATCTAAACTATGACAGCACTAGCACAAAACAAATTGCTCTTTTTATAGACAGCAGCAAAATTCCTTTGGAAAAAGGATATCGCATAGCCTCTCCTATTTTCTTAGACCCAGATTCTCTTACCATAAGTGGAGCATCTTCTTTTGTAAGTGCAGAACCTGATAGTTTTGAAATTTTCTTAAACGAAAATACATTAGATGAGAGCTACGATGAAATGCTTGATATTGCTTATGAGCCTCCAAGAAAAGTAAGTTTTTATCCAGAAGGTGTACAGGTAAAGTTTGAGGTAGATTTATTTTTCCCAAAAACCATTACTGTTCCTATTAGAGCTATCAATTTTCCAGAAGACTCTTCTGTATATTTAGCTCGTCAGTTGGCTGTTGTGGAATATGATGTCAGAAGAGCTAACGAAATGCAACCTATTCCTGATACACTCACTATTTTGGCAGATTATAAAACGATAGATAAAAGTGATTCGACACTACTTCCTGTTTTCTCTCCTCCTCCATTTATGGAAAATGTAAAAATTATACCTGAAAAACTTATTCTTATTTTCCCCCAAAAAAATAATCAGCGTAGAAGAAGGTAGGTAAATGTAAAATTTAGCTACGCTGAACTAGCATTTGAAAATGGATAATTAGCAGATTATGATAGTTTTAATAATTTATCTGTAAGTCAAAATCATTCTTTTTCCTGTTCTGTGACTCACAGAACAGAAAACATCTAAAGATATCCAGTATTCTAAAAAATCTTGTCCGTTAAGATTCAATAAAATACGTCTCAAAAAAATAAATAAAATTAAATTCATAACTTTAAAACAACCTCTTTCCGTTAGGGTTTGTAAATTGCGTGTTCAAATCAACGTATGATAATGTATTCATTTGTTTTTATATAAATTATGAAAAAATATTTTCCTTTTTCGCCATTTGTCTTTTTTCTGACAATAATTACTTTACTTTTTTCTTCCTCTGATGTTTCAGCCCAAATAGAACAGCATTCTAAATGGAAAACCTATACAGAACCTACTGACCTTTCTAAGGTAAAAGTAGGCGAAACTATCAAACTCTGTTTTGAAGTAGATATTGAAAAAGATTGGTATATCTATTCATCTGATTTTGATAAAACTTTAGGACCTATTGTAACAGAAGTAGTCTTTGAAAAAAGTGATGCTTTTGAGGTAGTGGGAGATTTGAAAGCAGTAAATCCCAAGAAAAAATATGACGACCTTTGGGAAGGAGAATATACCTATTTCGTAAAAAAAGGAAAGTTTTATCAGACTGTAAAAATTTTAAAGCCGACAGTTACTATTAAAGCTACACTAACCTATCAAGAATGTTCAGAAGTTTCGGGAAAGTGTATTATGCAAGAACCTGAATTTACATTCAATATAAAAGCCCAACAAACTGTAGAGGAAAAAGTAGATGAAACAAATAATACAGACGACAAAACACAAAAAGTAGAAAAAGCTGATAATCAAGCTCCAACAACTGTTAATAAAGATAATGTGGATGATAATCCTACTATTGAAAATCAAGAAACAACAGAAGTAGAAGAAAATCAAACACCCATAGAGACAAAAGCTACCAAAGCAAAAACAGCTACTTTTGATAATACAAAAAACTACATTCCAGCAGGAGACCCTTTTAAAGACTTGCCAGAAGTAACAACGGATTTGAGTGGAGAAGAAGAAAGTCTGTGGGGATTTATGATTTTGGCGTTTTTGAGTGGACTTACAGCACTTCTTACGCCTTGCGTTTTTCCTATGATTCCGATGACAGTTTCATTTTTTACATCTCGTAGTAAAAACCGTTTTGAAGGAATTGCCCGTGCGATGTTTTATGGTGCTTCTATTGTTGGACTTTATACACTAATCGGTTTTATTGTTTCTAAACTTTTAGGAGATGATGCTGCTAATTTTTTAGCTACTCATTGGTTTCCAAATACATTATTTTTTATAGTCTTTTTAGTTTTTGCTATTTCATTCTTCGGAGCATTTGATATTGTGTTGCCTTCCAAAATGGTAAATAGCATCGATAAGCAAGCTGATAAAGGTGGTTATGTGGGAATATTCTTTATGGCTCTAACACTTGTTGTGGTTTCTTTTTCTTGTACAGGTCCTATTGCAGGAAGTATTTTGGTAATGTCTGCACAAGGCGAAGTTATCAAGCCAGTTTTGGGAATGTTTGCTTTCTCTATGGCATTTGCACTGCCTTTTACCATTTTTGCGATTTTCCCATCACTTCTTTCTAACCTTCCAAAGTCTGGAGGCTGGCTCAATACTGTGAAAGTAGTTTTGGGTTTTATAGAACTTGCTCTTGCTTTCAAGTTTTTGAGTGTGGCAGACCAAGTGTATCATTGGGGAATTTTAGACCGTCCTGTTTATATCGTAATTTGGATGTCGATAGCTTTCTTTTTAGGGTTGTATTTGTTAGGAAAAATTCGCCTACCTCACGATAGCATAATGGAAAAATTAGGAGTGGGAAGACTTCTGATGGCAATTACTGCTTTTGCATTTTTCTTGTATCTTATGCCTGGTCTTTTCGGTGCGCCACTTAGTCCACTTTCTGGATATTTACCTCCACAAAGCACAAATGAGTTTGATTTAGTCGCTCTCATCAGAGGAGAGGAAGAATCAGCTACAAATGGAAAGGCGAAGTATTCAGATATTCTGCATATTCCTCACGGCATTGAAGGACATTTTGAATATTTTGAAGCTATCGAAGCAGCTAAGCAAGCTAACCAACCACTTTTTATTGACTTTACTGGACACGGCTGTCCAAATTGTAGAGAAATGGAAGCCTCTGTTTGGAGTGAGTCAGATGTTCTTTCTATTCTTAAAGATGAGCTAACTGTTGTAGCATTGTATGTAGATGAACGCCAAGAATTGACAGAAGACGAAATATATGTTTCGGCAAGAAATGGAAAAGAGATTACAACAGTAGGAAAACGAAACGCAGACCTACAGATTCGTCGTTTTGGGCAGAATGCACAGCCTAATTATTTTCTTATTAATCCCTATACGCATCAGCCATTGGTAAAGCCTGTTGGAAGAGTAGATAAGGAAAAATTCAAAGAATTTTTACAACAAGGAATTAGAGAGTTTCAAAAACAGCGTTTAAATAGTGGATTATAAAGACACGACAAAATACCTTCGCAAATGTGAGGGTATTTTTTTGGATAAAAATAAATCTATCAGTAGAAATAACTATTTTTAGATTCACATTTTAATTTTTCTAACTATGCGCATATCTATTTTTTTATCATTTTTGCTACTCTGTAGCGTCTCAATTACTACAAATGCTTCTAACCTTCTAAACTATGAAGTAGGAATATCCTCTGAAAAACCATCAAATAAGAATAATTCTGAACACTCAAATACTTCTAAAAAAAACAAGAAGAGAAAAGAACAATCTAAAAACAAGAAAGTTGAGAAAAGTCAAAAGAAAGAGCAGAAGAAAATAGCAAAAAATAGCCGAAAAGAACTTAGAAAAGCTCTTTGGAAAAACATAAAACAACAGCGACACCTACACAAAGAAAATAGAAAAAATGGCAATAAGGAAGGACGAAAAAAAATACATTGGTCTGCTTATCTAGCATTTTTTGGAGCTTTAGCAGCCTTATTGATTTTTATAGGAGTAATTGCTATTGGTGCAATGTATGCTATATTTGAATATCTTGCATCAATAGCTCTTTTATTATTACCTATCTCCATAATTAGTGGAATTATTGGTGTAAGTGTCGCATTAAATGACGACAACCAAAAATATGATAAAGCATATACTTTACTATTTGCAATATTAGGAGGAGGATTATCTTTACTAATGTTA
>NZ_JAHDIG010000005.1 GCF_020630935.1 Bernardetia sp. | reverse complement strand
TTGTGCTGCCTCCTTCTTTATCTACTTGTAATAATTTTCCTTCTTCAAAAATTAAATATAAACCTTTCTGTTGTAAATAAAGCGTGTCGCTTCCACTTTCTAAAAGCAAAGAATAAGGATAATACCCTCCATACATCACCATTTTAGATTTCTCACTAGCTGTTATTTTGGTGTAGTCTTGAGAGAAAGTATTTTGGGATGAGAAGATTAGCAAGAAAAGTAGTAGGTAGATATTTTTCATAGTTGTTTTACTTGTGTATAACTGTCTGACACTTTAGAAGTGCCTTGACAGTTTTTGGTAATTAAAGTTTCACAATCGGATAAGGGTAATTTCCACCTAACGAAACCTCGTACTTTTCCAGTTCTTTGGGCGTAAGTCGGTAGAGTGTATGCACTAAATTAATTGGAACATCTGAAAGCTGTGGCAACCAATGTTTGACAAAATCAGCATTTTCGTCATAGTCTTTTGCCTGTTTGATGATATTAAAATAACGGTTTTCTCTTGGGTCGTTGCCTACGCCAGCCACATACGCCCAGTTTGCCCAGTTACTCGTAACGTCGTAGTCTATCAGCTTAGTTTCAAAATACGAAGCTCCCCATCGCCAGTCTAGTTTTAGGTCTTTTACCAAAAAAGAAGCTACATTTTGCCTTCCTCTGTTCGACATAAAACCTGTTTCGTTTAGCTCTTTCATATTGGCATCTATGAACGGGATGCCTGTTTTGGCAGTTTTCCATTTTTCAAATAGCTTCTTGTTTTGGTCGTTTTGAAAGTGTTTTTTCAGATTTTCTCTGTCTTTTCCATAGATTTTCTCTAAGTTTTCATCATCTTTCATTCCTTCCAACAAGAAAATTTTATTGCCATATTTTTTGGCTATCCACTTAAAATATTCTCTCCAAAGCAGTTCAAACTTCAGCCAGTAGGTAGATTTATTGCTCTTTACTTCGTTTTCATAACGCTCTACTTCGTTCCAAATCGTTTTGGCAGAAATACAGCCATTTGCCAACCACGCTGAAAATTTAGACGAATAATCACCTCCTAAAAGTCCGTTGCGTGTTTCTTTATAGGTTTGAAGCAAATCTGATTTAAAAAGATAATAGTTCAGACGCTCTAATGCTGCCGTTTCTCCTCCTTCGTATTTCAAAACAGCTTTTGGATTGTGTAATGAATTAATTTCTGATGCTGAAAAGTCAAAATCTTTGAGAGTAGGAACTTCAGTTGTTTCTAATTGATTTAAAAAGTCATTTTCTTCCGTTTCCTTTAATTTCTCTAATTCTTTTGGAATAGGAATCAGTTTTGAAACTGCCAATTCTTTCTCTACTTTCTTTCTAAAATTTGTAAACACGTTTGGCAAATCGCTAAGAGTAAATGGCAATTCTTCTTCCTCAAAAAGAGTTTGTTGAAACGTTACATCTAGCTTTACATCTACTTTTTCTAAAACACCTTTAACTTTGTTTTTCAAATTTATTTCTTCAAAAGTTATTTCCTTTGAGCTAAAGACGGTTTCTACTTCCAGTTTTTTTGCCAGTTTGGGTAAAATTTCCTCTGTTTTTCCTTTGTAAATAAAAAGGTCAGAATTATATTCTTGTAGTCTTTTTTTGAGGTCTTGTATAGACTCTAATAAAAAATTGGCTCTAAAAATGCCTGTTTTGGGTAAATTGAGTTCAGTTTTTTGAAAATAATGGTCGTCAAAAATATAGACAACAAAAACGTTATTTCCAGTCTGAAATGCTTTCTTTAAAGCAGGATTATCATTGAGACGTAAATCGTTGCGAAGCCAAATGAGCGTATTTTTCATAGGATTTGGGTTTAGTAACCGTCATTGAGGATATGTTTTTACACAAACCAAAAGCATCGAAAAACTGTTTGAGAAAATCATTTAAAAAACTACTCCCAATGCAAAACCAGCTCTTGGTAAAACTCCTTTATAACCTCTATCAAAAATTCCGTTATGCCAACGCATAATTTCTTGATGTTGTGCTTGTTCTGTATTCTGAAATTCTGTTTGTGTTTCTATATTTGTGCCTCTGTATCCTCCACCGACGTACAAGTCAAAGAAGAAATATTTTGCAAATGTCTGCTGAAAACCAAACTGAATACCTCCACTCAATGCCTCTATATCTTGTGTGCCTGTATAGCTGACAAAGCGTTCTCTTCCTGCATGGTCGAAATAAGAAATATTTTCGTAGTCATATTTTTGCTCAAACTGCTCTCCTCTTGCCCAAACTCCCACATAAATTCCTTGTTGATATGACTTTTCATTCAGATTTGTACGCACTTTAAAACGCTTGACATAAAATCGATATTGTGCCTCTGCTGCATATCCTGTTTCCTCCAAAAAATCATTATTTAATCCTGTAATTGCACCATACAAATTAAAACTTCGGTCTTGATATTTATTAAAACGCTGCACTCCAACTTGTAAAGTAGAGCGAAAAATATAATTTGGAGTAAATGAAATAGCTGTTTTTTTGGGTGGCAAGGCTTGATTTTGACTATTTTGCTGTTCTGTTTGTTGTGCCTTAGCTACTCCAAATATGAACATAAAGCTCATAGACAAAAAAGTCAGCAGTATTATTTTTAGAAAAAAAATCAATTTCATAACATCGGTTTTTACATTTAAAATCTGAATAATTTTATTTTAATAACAATTTATATCCATTATCAAAAGTCAGTTTTTTAATTTTATAGTTCAACAGACTACTTAATTACTCGTTAAGCATAATAAAACTATTATACTTCATTTTATCATTTACTCAATAAAGTGTGTGCTACACAAAAATAAACTTTTATTATGGACAACACAGAATTACATCAAAAAAATACAGCAGCTTGGAGAATCCAAACGTGGATTTCATTTTTATTTGCTTTCGTAGGAACAGGCGCAGGAATAGCCTATCTTCCAGCGGATTGGTGGATAAAAGGCTTTTTGCTTATGGGAATGGTCTTTACAGTAGGTTCAGCCTTCACACTTGCCAAAACCATCAGAGACGACCACGAAAGCGACAAAGTTATTAATCGCATCAAAAATGCTAAGACCGAAAGAGTTTTGAAAGATTACGAAAGTTAATTGTAAAATATTTATTCAGCGAAGCTAATTGTAAGTGGTAAATGAATGAAAATATGATTTACTTGTTCACTACTTACAAATAATTTATCACTAACCATTTATCACTAATTTTTATGAAAAAATCATCCTCAGACATTAGCGCATCTTTAGTGGGCATTACCTTTTTAGTTTTGATTGTTTTTGCTGTTTTGAAATGGCTTAATATTCCAACAGGTGATTTTATGGATTGGGCAATCGGAGTAGGTTGTTTTTGGTGGCTACTGCTCATCACCACAGTTCCTTGGAATATGCACTTTAAGGCAAAAGAAATTTTATCAGATGTAAAAGAATCTCAAAATACAGGAATTAGTGTCGAAAATATTGATGTTGAGTACGCTAATAAAATATCCAAAACGTATCTTTTTGTTGCTATTTTTCTACATATTTTGTCAGCTATTGGCTTGTACTTTTTAGCCAAAACAGGTGTTAGTGTAGTAGGTTATGTGGGAGCAGCTTTTGCACTTGCCCTCACAGCTCTTCGCCCTTCAGTAAGAATGTATGAATACATTTCGTATCGCCTTTCAAACATGAGCCAACGTATAAAATATCCTAGAGAAGACATCAATAAAGTTACGATGGATTTGGAAGATTTGAAATATAAGGTAGATATGATTGCTGAAAAACTAAACCACGAAAATCCAACTTCTTGGATAAGTAAAAAAGATAATGAAATACAAGAACTTAGAGAATCGATGCGACAAATTCGTCAGAATTTTGAAACTTTGAATGTTCAGATGAACACTAATCATCAAGCACTTGTCAAACAAACTGAAAATAAAATAGCCTCTCTTTCAGAAGATGCTCAATTTCTCAACCAAGCAAGACAACTTGTTAGGTTTATTAAAGAGGCGTAATTCAGTTATCAAAGAATTACATTTTGAATTATATTGTTTTGATTAATTGTATAAAAAAGCCTTACAAAAATTCCAAAAAGGAAAATCTGTAAGGCTTTTGTATTGTATATGAACTATCAATTCGTAATTTATAATTGATAATTCGTAATTAAATTACGCCCAAAGTTTATACGCATAATCATTTTTCTCAATCATGTGGTCTGCAATTTCGTGGCGAAGTTCACGCTGATTGATTGGCTCGTGCTTAGTAAAACGCTTCAAGCCCATCAAAAGAACACGCATCTCATCGCCTTTAGAGAAACAAGAAATCGCTTCACGTCCTTTTTGCTCTAACTTGTTTACAGCTAATTGAAGATAAAGTTTCGCCAATTTAGCTTTGATTCCATCTACACTTTCTCCATGCTGACGAACTAATTTTTCAGCACGCATAATAGACGTTTCTGCTGCATATACTTCAATAATCATATCAGCAACAGCCATCAAAAGAATTTGCTCATCATTAAGTTTTGGACCAAATGTTTGAGCAGCTTTTCCTGCTACCATCAAAACAGCTTTCTTCATACGAGAAATAAGTTCTTTTTCTGCTGCAAATGGTTGTGTACGGTCAATATTTGCTGGTGCAGGCATTTGAAGAAGTTCTTTTCCTACTGCTTTTGCATGTGAAAGAACATCCAAATCGCCTTTCATAGCACGACGTAAAATCATTCCTACCAAAAGCATACGGTTAATTTCGTTCGTACCTTCATAAATACGTGCAATACGTGCATCACGATACGCACGAGCCATAGGAGCATCTTCAGAGAATCCCATACCACCATAAATCTGTACGCCTTCATCTACACAGTAATCTAATGTTTCAGAACCGTGTACTTTAGCAATCGCACACTCAATGGCAAATTCTTCTACACCTTTGAGCTTAGATTCTGCTGCATCCATACCTGACTTACGCAAATATGTAATACGGTCGTCAATATCTTGACCTGCTGCATAACACAACGATTCTGTCGCATAGTTACGAGCAGTCATTTCAGCTAATTTATACTTGATTGCTCCAAAAGAAGAAATTGGAGTATTAAACTGCTTACGCTCATTTCCATAACGAACAGAATAACGAATCACTTGGCGACAACCATTCAATACGCCAGCACCCAATTTGATACGACCGATGTTAAGAATATTTACAGCGATTTTGAAACCATTACCACGCTCTGAAAGCATATTCTCAACAGGAACTTTTGTATCGTTGAAGAATATCTGACGAGTAGAAGAACCTTTGATGCCTAGTTTTTGCTCTTCTTCGTTCATTGTAATTCCGTTATAATTACGCTCTACGATGAATGCTGTAAGGTTTTTATCGTCTTCAATACGAGCAAATACAATAAATACATCAGCAAAACCACCGTTTGTTATCCACATTTTCTGTCCAGTGATAGAATAATATTTTCCATCTTCTGACAAAACTGCCTTAGTTTTTCCAGAGTTTGCATCCGAGCCTGCATCTGGCTCTGTCAAACAGTAACACGCTTTCCACTCACCAGTAGCTAGTTTAGGAATATATTTTTTCTTTTGCTCTTCGTTGCCATAATACAAAATTGGAAGTGTTCCGATTCCTGTGTGCGCTCCGTAAGCTGTTGAGAAAGAGCCTGCTGAACCTACAACATCTGCAATAAGCATAGTTGTGTTGAAGCTCATTCCAAGTCCGTCTAAATCTTCTGGTACACCAATCCCCAAAAGACCAAGTTCGCCAGCCTTAGTAAGAAGTGAAGGCATAAGCTCTGGGTCTTGCATTTTATCAATTTTCTCTGCAATAGGAGTAATTTCCATATTTACAAAGTCATCAGTGGCTTTTGCCATCATCTGCTGCTCTTCAGAAAATTCTTCAGGGATAAAAATATCATCTGCTGAAGATTCTTTAATTAAAAATTCGCCTCCTCTTAGGGCTTCTTTCAACGCTTCTTGTTCTGCTACGTTTGACATATATTTTTTATTTAGATGTTTTGATTTGATTTTCTTACCACAACTAACTGTATTTCAAATAGTTAGTTATTATTGGAAATATTTTTTTGTATGCTTGCATACCATTCTGACAAATTTAGTAAAATAAACGTATGCACGACGAATAATGTTGGAAAAAAATCGATATTTTTTTAAAAAATTATGAATTAATTTTGTCAGCCTTCTTTCTAAGCAAATAAAAACTAGGTAGAAATTATTTTTTTGATAGAATCAAATGATATTTTTAAAAATCATTGCAATGACTTTAGGTCAGTTGAAAGTGGGATGGTTTTGAAGCAGTAAGAAATTGGGGGTGTACGACAAAAATCTCTTTTTGTTGTATAGCAAAAAAATATCCTTTACATTTCGTTGCGCTGCAACTCCCAAAGAAATTATGATAATCCATTCTACAAATATGAGGTTGCGCTGCAACTTTTTCTATGCTTTTTTTTACAAAAAACACTTTTTTATTAGCTTTCTGCTTAAAGTAGCTGGCGTTTCTACCCTTACTACAACACAAGTTGCAGAGCAACGTTCTGTTGGTAGAATAAAACAAAGTACAGAAAAAAGTAGAGTTGCAGAGCAACGAAATATTGAATGTTTTATAAACAGGAAAATTTGTCATACACCCAGAAATCGGAATAAATATCAAAAAATACTATCTTTACGATTGCATAAAAAAATATCATTTTTTTTACTAACCAATAAACCCTAACTACACATGAGCGTAAAAACTCCAATTACCGTAGCACACGGCGATGGCATCGGTCCTGAAATTATGGACGCAACTATCAAAATTATTGAAGCTGCTGGCGCACAACTTGACATTGAAGAAATTGAAATCGGAGAGAAAGTATATATGAAAGGAAACTCAGCTGGTATTGCACCAGAAGCGTGGGATTCTCTTCGTCGTACGAAAGTTTTCTTAAAAGCACCTATCACTACTCCTCAAGGTGGAGGTTTTAAGAGTTTGAACGTAACTACTCGCAAAACTTTAGGTTTATACGCAAATGTGCGTCCTTGTATCTCTTACCACCCTTATGTTTCTACAAAACATCCTAAAATGGACGTGGTAATTATTCGTGAGAACGAGGAAGATTTGTATGCAGGAATCGAACACCGTCAGACAGACGAAGTAACACAATGTTTGAAACTTATCTCTCGCCCTGGTTGTGAGAAAATTGTTCGTTATGCTTTCGAATATGCAGTAGCATATGGTCGTAAGAAAGTAACTTGTTTTACAAAAGACAACATCATGAAACTTACTGATGGCTTGTTCCACAAAGTTTTTGATGAAATTGCAGCAGAATATCCTCAAATTGAAAACGAACATTGGATTATTGATATAGGAGCAGCAAAAATGGCTGATACTCCAGAAAACTTCGACGTTATCGTAATGCCTAACCTTTATGGTGATGTTCTTTCTGATGTAGCTGCACAAATCACAGGTTCTGTTGGTTTGGCTGGCTCGGCAAATATCGGAGACGGAATTGCTATGTTTGAGGCAATTCACGGTTCTGCGCCACGTCGTGCAGGTCAGAATATGGCTAACCCTTCTGGATTATTATTAGGAGCAATCCAAATGCTTGTTTATATCGGTCAGCCAGAAGCAGCAGAGAAAGCACACAATGCTTGGCTCAAAACAATGGAAGACGGCGTTCATACGTATGATATTTTCAAAGAAGGAACAAGTACTAAAAAAGTAGGTACAAAAGAATTTGCAGATGCAGTAGTGGAGAGAATGGGACAAAAGCCTACTCAACTTAATGCTGTAACGTATGACACAGGAAAGCAAATTGCTACCAAACCAGTTTCTACGAAGAAAGCTAAGAAAGAAGTAGTGGGGGTAGATGTTTTCTTACAATGGACAGAAGCAAATGGCAATAAAAATGCAAATGTTTTAGGTGATGCGCTTGTAAAATGTGAGTATGAAGGTTTGAAACTCAAAATGGTTACTAATCGTGGTTTGAAAGTGTATCCTAATGGTTTTGAAGAAACATTCTGTACAGACCACTGGCGTTGTCGTTTCCAAAAAGATGGCGAAGCTCCTGTCAAAAATTCAGATATTATTTCTCTGATGAATGTAGTAGATAAAGCAGGTTTTGACATCATCAAAACAGAAAATCTTTGTACTTTCGACGGAGAACGTGGTTACTCTCTAGGGCAAGGACAATAAAAATATTAGTCTTTTCATTTTGTAAGTATAAAAAAAGCTATCCAGTTTGGATGGCTTTTTTTGTTTTTTAGAAGATTAATACGTTTTATCTCAATATATCATTTAGTTTTTCTAATAAATTTCCTTCAAACAATTGCCATTGCTCTTCATTTGTGTTAAATAAACGTTTTACCTGTGACTTAGCTTGTTGCAAGTTCTTAAAACGTTCCCTCCAATCATAGCCCATTAGTCTGTTTTGATGAGTAACAAAGATAGAATAACCAAAGTCATGAGAATGCTCTATTATTAATATCTCATCAGCCTCTTCATATACTGGCAGATGAATTTTTGAGCTAAAATTATATCTTTTTGTTTTACACAAGTCTGAATAATGAAATTTCAGATTTCTTTCATTTAACTCTACATACTCACAAGAAATAGGACGAAGTTTTTTAAAGTCGTCTATCATTTCAAAAAATACAGTTAAAGCCTTTGCTTCATCGTATTCATTTCCTTGTAGTATTATATTTTTCCAACCTGCAACCGAACTTGTCCAGCCATATTTTTCCATAGCCCACTCATGAAAATACCAAAAAAGAGGATAAGTTTCTTGTTGTGTTATGTCATTAGAATAACAAGCAAAATTATATCCCGTCAAGAAAACATCCATTAGCGTAATGCTATTTTTTCCAAGATACATTGCAGGTCTTAATTCAATTAGGTCAAATATAGTATTGACTTTAGGTGTATTATTCAATTGTATTCAAAAAATTAGGGTCTTTATATTTTCTTGTTTTATAATACTTAGGCTTTGTATCTAGTCTAATGTGCAGCCAAATTACTCCTAGACCTGCCGTATTGAGCCAAATTTTTCCATTTTCTTTAATTTCTTTTGTTACTAGCTTTCCAGTTCTTTTGAACACTTCCATAATTTGTTCTTTTGGAGCTGCCCTAATGAATTTTCCTAAGTGATTATACACTTCTTTATCAGTTTTTTTAGAGGGAATAATAAGTCTTGCATTCTTGCCCAAATTCATAAAATCAATGACACATTCGTTTGTATAAATGTGTTCTTTGAATGCTTCTTCATTGACAGAAGCTGCTTCTAGTCTTTTACTTTTTGTTATTGTACATTCATATTTTTTATCCAAAAAAGGTTCTTCCAAACAGGGATGCTCCCAATGAAAAGCCTTGTAATCAAAGTTTATTAGAGTATTTATATAGAAAGTAATAAAATTGTCATCTGCTTGCCATAATTCAAACACTTCATTAAAAGTTAGATAACTTTCATTCTTTAAAAGATAAAACCTTTTTATTTGTTCGCTCTGCTCTACCATTTCCACTTTGTAATTCATAGTCAGTAAATTTGTTTTAGCAAAAAAGGACACAGAATTCTAAAAAACTGTATCCTTTTCAGTAAGTTATTAAATCAGCAGGCTAAAGCCTATTCTATATTTTAATTCAAATACTTTGGCAAAGTAGCCTCAAACTCTTCTCTTGCGTCTTCTACTGAGAGCCAAATCGTTCCATCTACTTGACAAACTTTTTCAGAAACTACACTTCCAAGCTCTGAAAAATCTACATTTTTTACTCTTAGCATCGCTTCAAATTCTTCTTTTTTGTCTTTAGCAACCGAAACGACTACTCTACTTTGGCTTTCTCCGAACCAAAAAGCATCTTTACGAACTTTATGAGAGGTAGTTTTGACAGAGAAACCTAAATCTTTACTTGCAGCCATTGCAGATTCAGTTAGTGTTACGAAAAGTCCACCATCCGAAACATCGTGAGCAGACACAATAAGTTTGTTTTTGATAAGCTCTAAAACAGTTTGTTGTAGATTAGACTCTTCTTCCAAATCGATATATGGAGCAGGAGAAGCCTTGTATTTATGGTACGAATAAAGATATTCTGATGAAGAAATATCGTTTCTTGAAGTTCCTAGTTGATAAATAATATCGCCTTCGGTTTTAAAATCAAGTGTCATTTTAAGGTCAATGTTATCTAAAAGTCCTAACATTCCGATAGTTGGAGTTGGAAAAACAGGACCTTCATCAGAAGACTGATTATAAAAACTCACGTTTCCTCCTGTTACTGGCGTACCTAGTTTTTCACACGCTGCTTTCATTCCTTTTATCGCTCCCACAAAATGCCAATATACTTCTGGAATATACGGATTTCCAAAATTCAAACAGTTGGTAATTGCGACAGGCTCGCCACCACTACAAACAATGTTCCTTGCAGCCTCTGAAACGGCAATCATTGTACCTTGTTCTGGGTCAGCATTGACATAACGAGAATTACAATCTACCGAAATAACAATATTTTTATCTGTTCCTTTTACATTTACAATCGCTGCATCAGACGGCTGATTGGTAGAAGTATTTGCTGTTCCGACCATAGAATCATACTGTTCTGCAATCCAACGACGAGAGGCAATATTTGGATGTCCGATGAGGAATTTAGCAATTTCTGGTAATTTATCTTCGTCTGGTTCTTCTATTTCATCTATATGAAACTGCTGAAATTCTTGATAATAGGCTGGTTCTGTATATTCTCTGTGATAAACTGGCGCACCACCTCCCAATACTAAGTCATTGGCTGGAACGTCTGCTACAAGCTCATCGCCTACATAAAATTCTAATCGTTTCGTATCTGTAACCACTCCAATTTTCTCACAGTTCAAATCCCATTTTTTGAAGATGGCTTCTAATTCAGCTTCTTTTCCTTTCTTAATAACAATGAGCATACGTTCTTGTGATTCAGAAAGCAAAATTTCAAAAGGCTGCATATTTTTTTGGCGTGTCGGAACTTTATCCAAATAGATTTTCATTCCATGTTCGCCTTTTGCGCTCATTTCAGAAGTTGAGCAGGTAATTCCTGCTGCTCCCATATCTTGAATACCTATTAAATGTCCTGTGGCGATGGCTTCTAAAGTGGCTTCTAAAAGTAGCTTTTCTTGGAAAGGGTCACCTACCTGTACGGCAGGAAGGTCTTTGATAGAATCATCAGAAATATCTTTTGAAGCAAATGAAGCTCCATGAATACCATCTTTTCCAGTAGCCGAACCAACGATATAGACTGGGTTTCCTACGCCATGAGAAGTAGCCGAAGCAATTTTGTCTGTTTCTACGATTCCAGCCGAAAAAGCATTTACGAGTGGATTTACATTATAACACTCATCAAAAAACACTTCTCCACCTACTGTCGGAATACCAAACGCATTTCCATAATCTCCGATTCCTTTTACTACACCACGAACGAGCCACTGTGTTTTGGGAGAGCTAATTTTTCCAAAACGAAGAGAGTTTAGCTGTGCAATCGGTCTTGCACCCATTGTAAAAATATCACGGTTTATTCCTCCTACGCCTGTTGCAGCACCTTGATAAGGCTCTAGTGCTGAAGGGTGATTATGAGATTCTATTTTGAAGCTACATGCCAAACCATCTCCAATATCTACCAAGCCAGCATTTTCTTCTCCTGCCTCTACGAGCATTCTGTCCGATTTTTTGGGAAGTGTTTTGAGCCAAACAATAGAGTTTTTATAAGAACAGTGTTCTGACCACATCACAGAAAAAATACTTAGTTCAGTAAAATTTGGATTTCTGCCCAATATTTCTTCAATTTTTGTAAATTCTTCTGCTGTAAGACCTAATTTTTGTGCTGTTTCGGTTGTCGTGATTTCCATAGTTTAGATAATGCGAATTGAAAAACGATTTAGAATTTGATTACACAAAAGTAGCAATTTTTAGAGAGTTTGAATAAACTAATTTCAACTGTGAGCAAGTCAGATAAAAATGTTTAATTCAAATGGACATAGAAAAAATCAATAACTTTCAGTCAAAATTATTTTTAAAAACAAAAACATCATTATAGTACTTCAAGTTAGTATTACTAGCATATTGTAAAATTGATAATAGGAGAGTTTTGAAAATCTCCATTAAACTAAATCTATTTTTTTATTGTATATTTGATGGTATTTAAAGCTATCAGTCATTTTTATAAAACTAAAATAGCAAAAACTAACATCAGATACATTTTTTGTTTATCTGTTCTTCAACATGGGATTTAAGTCATCTTTACGTACACGCATAACAACAGGGTTACTATTTCTATTAGGAATTATTATTCTTATTAGTGGTGTGTCTGTTTTTTATTTGACTAGTCTTTCTACTTCATCTAATAAGATTCTGAAAGAAAATTACCAAACACTATTTTTTATTCGTCATCTCACAGAATCATTTCAAGGAGTATCTTCATCTCAACTTCGATATGTGGCGCAACAAGGTTTTAATTACGGAGATTATAAAAAATCTGATATTCTAACAGTTGCTTATATTGATTCTTTATATCTAACAGTGCAGAGTGAGGAAGAAAAAATATATTTAGATTCTTTATCAAGAGGATATGATAAGTTGGTAAAAGACTTCGATGAGACAAGACAAGATGCCACAGTCACACTACCCAATATGAGTCTTTATTATTCCAAACTAAGACTTAATTTTTTACCTGTAAGAGAGTATTTAGATAAACTTAGAGAAATTAATCAGAATAAAGTCATAGAAAAAAACGATTCTATCCAAAAAGACACAGAAGAAGCATTGCTTTATATGGCTATCATAGGAGGTTTTTGTGTACTAATTACGGTTGGTTTTATTTTTTATTTTCCTGTATATCTAACCAAACCTTTAAATGACCTTCGTTTAGCAATAGAGCAGATGAGTAAGAAAGATTATTCTGCTCGCTTACACGTAGGCTCTACAAATGAATTTGCCAAACTTGCTACCTCCTTCAATAAAATGTCTAAAAAAATAGCTGAATTTGAAAGCATAAATTTGGGTAATCTCTTAATTGAAAAAAGACGGACTGAAGCTATTATAGAACATCTTCAAGATGGAATCATCGGAATAAGCGCACAAAATAAAATTATTTTTATGAATCAAGTAGCTGAAATTTTACTTGATATGTCGGAAGAGGAGGCAGTTGATGTATATATTCCAGACCTATTGGTAAATAATGATATTTTGTATCATATTATGGTAGATTTAATGGAAGTGAGCAAAGGAAAACTATTTGCAGAAAAGACTGTAAAAATTCCTTCTTCTGATAGAGATTTATTTTTTTCTAGGCAAGTGATTAGCCTTCCCGAAACCGAAGACCTCTCTGGGTTTATCATCATTCTAAAAAATGTTACGAAATTCACAGAAATGGATGCAGCCAAAACTCATTTTATAGCGACCATTTCTCACGAGCTAAAAACTCCTTTAGCTGCCACACGATTAAGTATAGACCTACTAAGAGACAAGAGAATAGGTGAGCTAAATGAAGACCAAGACGACTTAGTCGGAGATATAGAACAAGCTACTGAACGACTTTTTGCCCTTACAGGCGAGATACTCCAACTATCTCAAATAGAAGCAGGAAAAATAAAAATAAATCTGCAACCTGTCGAACTGGAAAGCGTATTGAGTTATGTGATGCAAGCTGTAAAAGTAGCAGCAGAACAAAAACGAGTAACAATAGAAGCGGATATTGCAACCAATTTATCTATATTTTTTGCAGATATTGACAAATTGAAATGGGTTATTATCAATTTCTTGACAAATGCAATTCGTTATGCTCCAACAAAGTCAAAGGTAAAATTAAGTATATTTTCAGATGAAGGAGGAATTACTTTTTCTGTAAGCGACAAAGGAAAAGGAATTGCTGAAATGTATCACCTAAAAGTATTTGAAAAATATTTTCAAGTTCCTGAACCAGAGTTAGAAGGCGATAAAAAAGGTTCTGGGCTAGGACTTGCTATTTGTAGAGAGTTTATAGAAGCTCATAAAGGAGAAATTTGGGTAGAAAGTCAGCCAGAACAGGGAGCTACTTTCTCCTTTTGGTTGCCCTCAGACACATAATTTCCAAAGATTATAATGCTATATAGTCCAAAAACTTCATTTATTTGGTTAGTATCTAATTAAAGTTTTATATAATTTTGTGTCTTAATTAAAACGTTTACTGGTTGGTATGCGTTATTTACATATAAAAACTAACTTGAAATTTTGACTTATGGCATTGCACTATAGAATAGACCACATAGATAAACAGATTTTGGAAATCCTACAAGAAAACGCCAAAATTACAAATGCTCAACTTTCTAAAGACATCAACCTTTCTCCAGCTCCTACACTTGAGCGAGTAAAGAAATTAGAAAATGCTGGCTATATACAAAGTTATCATGCTCGTTTGGATGCTCAAAAACTAGGCTTGGGAGTAGCCACTTTTGTAAGTGTGAAACTAAACAAGCACAACAAAGCAAGTAATGAGAGTTTTGTGAAGCAAGTACAGGAAATTGACGAAATTGTAGAATGTCATTATGTTACAGGTTCTAGCGATTATGTTTTGAAAGTAGTTTCTAAAGATATTGACTCTTACCAAAGCCTTATTATGAATAAGATTAGCGAAATTGCTGAAGTGGATAATATGCAAACTCTTGTTATTCTCAATACAATTAAAGATAGCGATTCGCTTCCTATTCCAGAAGTAACACCAGCACTAGTAAAGAATGCTGATAACAGCTAGACTTATATGTCTTGAAAAATAACTGACAGAATAGAAATAAAAATGACTATGTCATGATTTATTCTGATATAACTTATGAGGTTCTAAACGCTTTATTAGTAGGTATTTGCTCACATCTACTACTTATTTTAGTCGCAATTTTGTACTTTTGTAATTGAAAAACATCCTCACTAAAATTATTCCTATTCTGTCATGCATATAGACCTTACCAATTCCGATAAAAAAGTAAAACTCTGCCGTCAGGGCTTCTTATTTCTACGAAAAAAAGGAATCCACGAAGGTTGGCGTTTACATTCTGCTGGCTATGCTGTACTTCAACAAATGAAGTTTGGCAAAATTCAGACGCTTTATATGCACAAAATATTGGCTGATAACTTTGTAAAGAAACAAGATACAGACAAGAGGCTATTTGTTCGTATGTTGGATTCTAACAAACTAAACTGCCAAATAGATAACCTAGAGTGGGCTACTATGTCTGAGCTTCGTCGCCACCAAACCAACCATACTCCTAATAATTATAGAGGTGTTTCGAAAGATGGAAAAAAATACAGAGCCATCATCTACGACCAAGGCGAACGCATTTATTTAGGTGTTTATGATACGCCCGAACTGGCAGCTGTTGCTTACAATAAAGAATCGATGAAGCGATTTGGCGTTACAGAAAGTCTCAATGATATTCCTAGTCCTTTGGATATGAGTCCTCCTCCTACACGAAATGAAACACCCAATGCAAGAGGAAGAAAATAATTTTTTTCTAAATCAGAAAAGCAATTTAATCTAAAAAAACCTTGCTTTTATCCAATTTATCTAAAAATCTTACTTTGTAGTTATCCAAGTAGTCTTGGTAGAATTTACAGTTTATCCATTCTCCGTCAAGAGTAGCATCCCAACGTTCATAAAACTTAATGGCTGGTGTATTCCAATCCAATACTTGCCACGTCATCATGTTAGTCTTCTGTTTTTTGGCTTCTAAAATAGTAGCTTCAAAAAGTAGCTTTCCTATGCCCTCTCCTCTATATTCTTCATTTACCAAAAAATCTTCTAAATATAAGCAGCGTCCTTTCCATGTCGAATAACGAATATAAAACAATGAGAAACCTATAATTTTCCCTTCTTGCTCTGCCACGATTGCTCCGTAGGAGGGAGTCGAACTAAAGCCATCAAGAAGCATCTGCTCTGGTGTTGTAGTTACCTCATGTTCAGCTTTTTCATAAATTGCCAACTCTACAATCAGTTCAAAAATTTGAGGAACATCTTTTTCTGTGGCTCTACGAATGGTTGTTTTTTTCATAATTTAGAATAAAAATCAGCGTTTATCTATTTTAGTATGTAAATTTGTCTTGACAAAAATACACGAATTATTTTATCTTTTCTCTCAAAGTATGTCTGACCTTACTCCTTTACAAATTTCTATTGTTATACCTCTCTTCAATGAAGACGAATCGCTTCCTCCTCTGCACGAATGGATTGTAAAAGTAATGGAGAAAAATAATTTTTCGTATGAAATTATTTTTATAAACGATGGAAGTACAGATAAATCTTGGAAAGTTATTGAAGAAATTTCATCTCAAAATGCTAATGTTAGAGGAATCTGTTTTTCAAGAAATTATGGAAAATCGGCAGCCTTAGATGCAGGTTTTAGAGTAGCAAAAGGCGAAGTCGTAATTACAATGGATGCAGACTTACAAGACAGTCCAGATGAAATTCCAGAACTCTACGACCTAATTAAAAATCAAAACTATGATTTAATTTCGGGTTGGAAGAAAAAACGCCACGACCCACTTTCCAAAACGCTTCCTACCAAACTTTTCAATGCAGCCACTCGTGCCTTTTCTGGAATAAAGCTCAATGATTTTAACTGTGGACTAAAAGCCTACAAAATTGATGTTGTTCGAACATTAAATGTCTATGGCGAAATGCATCGTTATATTCCTGTGTTGGCAAAATGGAATGGCTTTACAAAAATAGGTGAAAAAGTAGTCGAACACCGTGCAAGACAGTTTGGAAGTACAAAATTTGGATTAGAACGCTTCACAAACGGACTTTTAGACCTTCTTTCTGTTACCTTTATCACACGTTTCAAGAAAAAACCAATGCACTTTTTTGGTACATTGGGTTTGCTTTCTTTCTTTATCGGATTTGGAATTGCTTTTTGGCTCTTGCTAGAAAAATTCTTGGGAATACACGTTCGTGAGCCTGTCGATATGCCTATTTTTTATATTTCTCTCTTAGCTATTGGTGTCGGAACACAGCTTTTCCTAGCAGGTTTTATTGCAGAAATGATTGTTATTCATTCTACTGAAAGAAATGATTACATTATTTCAAAAGAATTATGATTTGAAAAACTTATCCAAACCTAGTTTTTCTAGTTTTTCCATAGGAATTTGGTTTTTATATTTTTCTAATAACTTTTGAAGCTGTTTTTCTGCTACCTTAGATCCTTCTTTTTTTGCATACGCAGTCGCTAAAGGCAATAAAGTTGCCCAAGCAGAGGCTGCAATACCTTTCCAAAAGGATTTTTTTGCTTTTTCCTTCTTATAACTTTTATTTGAGGAAGTACTTTCTGGTGCTTGTAGATAAATGACTTGTGGTTCATTGTTTTTCTTTTTTCCAAATACTTTCCCCAAAACAAACCCAGTTAGTTTAATACCTACATAAGCCGAAGCTCCACCTATTAAAGCTAGTTTGGCAACATTGACTGTTACATTTTTTGTATCTCCTAATTGCTCTTTTAGTTCGTTTGTGTGAGCAGCTTGCAAGTTTTGTAATTCTTGTTTATGTGCTTCTAATGATTTGTTCATCGTTAAAAAAATAGTGTAAGGTAAAAAATATAAAAAAGGTTATATAATTGTAGCTATTATTCGCCTTTTATATCCTTCTTTATTTGTTCATTTAGCATTTCAGTTTCTTCGTTTACTTGTTCTATAAGAGCTTTTTTTGCTTCTTCCTCAGTCAGAGAAGGAGATACTTTTTCATGACGCACATCCTCCTTCATTATTCCTTTCTCTATATTTTTACGAGTTTCAGAGTTAGGATATAATATTTGAGGAATGGTCTTGAGTTCTAAAGGAGTTCCTTTTATGCCCTTTTCTATACCATCTTCCACTTTTCTTTTAATCATAGATTGCAAGGCTGCAAAAATAATAGCCAGCAAAACATAAAAACCCGTCAGAATAGAAAAACCTGTCCAATATTTCCCTCTAAAAAACCATTCACTAATACCAAAGCCCAACATTAAGTTTAAAAACAGAAAAATACAAAGTCCTAGAAACAAAAAACCAATTCCCTTAATTGCTCCATGAATAGCCTTTGCAGAACCATCAACTACCGATGTTTTGACAATTTCTCTTTTTAAATCAATATAAATCTGTACTTCTTTTGTTAGAGCATTTATTCCAAAATAGCTCTTAATTTGTTCTATAATTTTTTGTTTGTTCACGAGGGATAAAAGTTTCAGTTGAAAAAATGGAATATTGAAAATTATTTTCTGTTAGACGATAAAAATAGTAATTTTAAATAGTAGTAACTACTTCCCAACCATTTTTTTTTTAAAATGTTTGTTGAAGCAAAATTTAGTTCTAACATTTTTTTCAAAATATTTCCTTACCTAGACTATACAAAATGAAACTGCCCTTTATCTATATATTTCCAATACTATTGTTATTTTTTTCTTGTAGCTCTAATAATAAAATGGCGATATCAAAAGAAAATGACACTACTCAAATTCAGAAAAAAGAAGTTATTGATAAAGATATTGAACCAAAATTAGTAGTCATAGGTGCAGAACAAACAGAAAAATATTTCGATAAAATAAAAAATAAACGTGTCGGAATGATTGTCAATCATACTTCTGTGATTGATAATAAGCAAGACTCAATACATTTAGTAGATTTCCTAATAGAAAATCAAATTAATATTCAAACTATTTTTGCTCCAGAACATGGTTTTCGTGGAACTGCTAGTGCAGGGGAAACTATAAAAAATGGAAAAGACACCAAAACAGGAATTGATATAATTTCACTTTATGGGAAAAATAAAAAACCAACAAAAGAGCAACTAGAAAATATTGATGTTCTAGTCTTCGATATTCAAGATGTAGGCGCAAGATTTTATACTTATATCAGTACGATGGACTATTGTATGGAAGCTGCTGCTGAAAATGATAAGCAAATAATTATCTTAGACCGTCCAAATCCTAATGGTTTTTATATAGATGGCTGCATCAGAGAAGAAAAATTCAAATCTTTTGTTGGAATGCACCCAATTCCCATCGTTCATGGACTAACAGTAGGCGAACTTGCCAAAATGATTGAAGGAGAAAAATGGCTCAAAAATCAAAACCAATTAGGAGAAAATTTAATCGTCATTCCTTGCCAAAACTATTCTCATAAAGACAGATATACATTGAAAATTGCTCCGTCGCCCAACCTCCCAACTCAAAGTTCAATATTGCTTTATCCTTCTTTGTGTTTATTTGAAGGAACAACTATGAGTGTAGGACGTGGAACAGATTTTCCTTTTGAAGTAACAGGACATCCAAAATTCCCAAAGGAAAATTCTAACATCTCATTTACCCCCATCCCCAATGAAGGTGCAAAATATCCACCTTTTCAAGATAAGTTGTGTTATGGAATAAAATACACTCCAAATGAATTAGAAGGTAATTTCTCCTTGAAGCCTATTCTAAATTTCTATGAAATAATGAAAAAAAATGAATTAGAAAGTAATTTCTTCAACTCTTACTTCAATACGTTAGCAGGAAATGAAAAATTGCAAGCTCAAATAAAAGAAGGAAAATCAGAGCAAGAAATTAAAGCTACTTGGCAAGAAAATTTGGAAAACTATAAAAAAATGAGAAAAAAATATTTGCTCTATCAAGATTTTGAATAAATAAAAAAATACCTCAAAATGACTTGCCTTTAATTAAATTTTGACTAAATAAGGACACAAAAAACTATTGTTAATCAACAATTTAAGAATTCGTAATTCGTAATTCGTAATTTTTCTTTGATTTTACATAAAAAAGTAGTTCCTTTGCAACCTCAAATAATTTCTAAAAGCAGAAACATATACGTTTGAGAAAATCAAAATTTGAAATCCGAGATATAAAGTAAAAGCAAAATATATGTTATACGTTTTAATAAGCATAGTACTTTTTGTTGCTATTCTTCTGATGGTAGTCGTACTAGCTCAAGAACCAAAAGGTAGTGGAATCTCTAAAGAATTTGGAGGTGCAGGAGCAAACCAAATTATGGGAGCAAAAAACACTACTAACATAATGGAAAAAATTACTTGGACACTTATAGCTATTGTTTTTGTTGGAAGTATTGGAGCAACTCTCCTTACAGATGCAAAAGCACCAACTTATATCAGTCCAAACATTGAGAAAGCCAAAGAACAAGTTGTTCCAAATCAACTTGATGGAGGAACTCAATTAGAACAAAATGAAGTAACTAATCCTTCTGATCCAAATGAAGACGGAAAAGCAGGAAACTAAAAAGACTCTAACAAAAGGTTAGGTGTTGTAAAATATTTTAATTTTTCGTTCTGTTTTTAAAAAAAATGGAACGAAAAATTATCAAAACGAATTATACAAACAAAGACTACAAAATGTGCTTTGCAGCTTCTTTAAACGAGGTAACAAAAAAATAATTCATTTTTTTTACTCAAAAATTTGGATTGTAAAAATAAAGTCTATACTTTTGCACTCGCTTTAACACACAAACTAAGTGTTAAAAACAAAGCAAATTCAGTTGGGGGGATACCAAAGCGGCCAACTGGGACGGACTGTAAATCCGTTGATTAATTTCTTCGCAGGTTCGAATCCTGCTCCCCCCACAAATAGTTTTCATTAAACTATCATTTATTCATTAGGAATAAATATTTGATTCATATCAAACAAAACCAAATTTTGAAATTAATTTTAATTTCAATCTAAATTAATAAGCGAGAGTAGCTCAGTTGGTAGAGCGACAGCCTTCCAAGCTGTAGGTCGCGGGTTCGAGCCTCGTCTCTCGCTCAAATATAATCTGATACGTAACTATTGGTATTTTTTATAGCAGCATTAGATAACACTAATTGAATACAAACTTTTCACTATGTTCTGATTTTAAAATTTTCAAAATTTTAAATAAAGATAATAGAGTATGGAAAGTTTGTATAGTGCTATAAGCCGATGTAGCTCAGGGGTAGAGCGCTTCCTTGGTAAGGAAGAGGTCGTGGGTTCAATTCCCATCGTTGGCTCTATGAAAGCTCTAGTGTATCAAGACTATATTTTATTTTAAGAATTATCTTTTCATACTATTCTCATACTATTTTAAATCTTTGTTAAGATGGCTAAGGAAACCTTCAACCGAGCGAAACCTCACGTAAACATCGGAACTATTGGTCACGTTGACCACGGTAAAACTACTTTAACTGCAGCAATTACAAAAGTATTAGCAGACGCAGGTCACTCTGCTGCTCGTAGTTTTGATTCAATTGACAACGCTCCTGAAGAAAAAGAGCGTGGTATCACTATCAACACTTCTCACGTAGAGTACGAAACTGAAAATCGTCACTACGCTCACGTAGACTGTCCAGGTCACGCCGATTATGTTAAAAACATGGTTACAGGTGCTGCTCAAATGGACGGTGCTATCCTAGTAGTAGCTGCTACTGATGGTCCTATGCCTCAAACTCGTGAACACATCCTTTTAGCTCGCCAAGTTGGTGTACCTGCTATCGTTGTTTTCATGAACAAAGTAGATATGGTAGATGACGAAGAACTTTTAGAGCTTGTAGAAATGGAAATTCGTGAGCTTTTGAGCTTCTACGAATTTGACGGTGACAACATCCCTGTTGTTCAAGGTTCTGCACTTGGTGCATTGAACGGCGAAGGCAAGTGGGTTGATACTGTTCTTTCTCTTATGTCTTCTGTTGATGAAGGTATTCCATTGCCTCCTCGTATTACTGACAAGCCTTTCTTGATGCCAGTTGAGGACGTATTCTCTATCACAGGTCGTGGTACTGTTGCTACTGGTCGTGTAGAGCGTGGTGCTATCAAAGTAGGTGAGCCAGTTGAAATCTTAGGATTAGGCGAAGCTCCTATCAAATCTACTGTTACTGGTGTAGAGATGTTCCGTAAATTATTAGATGCTGCAGAAGCTGGTGATAACGCTGGTATCCTTTTACGTGGTGTTGATAAAGAGCAAATCAAGCGTGGAATGGTAATCGCTAAACCAGGTACAGTAACTACTCACACTAAATTCAAAGCTGAGGTTTACGTATTGAAGAAAGAAGAAGGTGGTCGTCACACTCCATTCTTTAAAGGATATAACCCACAGTTCTACTTCCGTACAACTGACGTAACTGGTGCTATTGAACTTCCAGAAAACGTAGAAATGGTAATGCCAGGTGATAACATCACTATCACAGTTGAGCTTATCAAGCCTATCGCAATGGAAAAAGGTCTTCGTTTCGCTATCCGTGAAGGTGGACGTACAGTAGGTGCTGGTCAGGTAACTGAAATTCTTTAATCTAACTTCTTACTTTAGGTAAGAAATACGATTAATACATCATATATAAAATGACATTATTTTCTTTTGAAAGTAATGTCATTTTTTTTATTATATTTCTACTATGAAACGACTATTTTATCTCCGTTTGGCTCTTTATGCTTAAAAAATACTAACCCAAAATGAAACTCTACCAATTCCCTTTATTATCTATACTATTTTTTTGTACATTCATTTCTACTTCATTATTTGCTCAAAATACCACTTCAAGCCCAGAATATGACTCAAAAGTCTATGATATCATAGAAAATATCTCTACTGAAAATGTAGAAAGCCACGTCAGAAAATTAGCCGATTTTGGCACTCGTCATACGCTTTCAGATACGATTTCTGAAACTCGTGGAATTGGAGCAGCTAGAAGATGGATAAAAGCAGAGTTTGATAAAATATCAAAAGACTGTGATGGCTGTTTAGAAGTCTATTATCAAAGAAATTTATTAGAAAAAGGAGCAAACCAACGCATTATAAAAGATGTTTGGGTAGTCAATGTAATTGCTGTATTGAAGGGAACTCAAAATCCAAATAGTTATGCTATTATGTCTGGAGATATAGATTCTCGTGCTTCAGATGTTACTAATTTTACGATTGATGCCCCTGGAGCGAATGATAATGCCACAGGTGTAGCAGGAATTTTAGAGGCTGCAAGAGTTCTTTCAAAATCTCATTCTAAAAATAAATTTAAAAACAGCATTGCCTTTGCTGCACTTTCAGGCGAAGAACAAGGACTTTTTGGAGGAAAGTTTATGGCAGAACAAGCAAAAAAAGATGGTTGGGATATTATTGGAGTGATAAATAATGATATGATTGGAAACATTGAAGGAATTGATGGCGTGATTGATAACAGAAGTTTCCGTATTTTCTCAGAGCCTACGCCTGTTACAGAAACCGAAAAAGAAAGAAATAGAAGACGCTATTACGGAGGCGAAATTGATGGTATTTCTCGCCAGCTCGCCCGTTATATTCACTCTACTACAAAAAAATATATGCCAGAGATGAATCCAACAATGATTTATCGTTTGGATAGATTTGGACGTGGAGGACACCACCGACCTTTTAACGATGCAGGTTTTGCTGGTGTCAGAATTATGGAAAGCCACGAAAATTATAACCGTCAGCACCAAGATATTAGAGAAGAAAATGGAATAAAATATGGCGATGTAGTAGAAGGAGTCAATTTTGAGTATCTCAATAAACTTACGGCTGTCAATGCAATTGTGTTGGCAAACTTAGGCTGGTCGCCACTTTCTCCTCAAAATGTAAAAATTGGTGGTGCTGTGCAGCCTTCCACAACACTTTCTTGGGATAAACTAAAAGACGAAGATTCTACTATCGTTGGCTATAAAATCTACTGGAGAGAAACAACTGCTCCACAGTGGCAATATGCTCGTTTTGTTCCTAAAGAATTTTATGAGGAAAAGACAGAAGAACAAATTACCTTTGTACTTGAAAATATTGTTATTGATAATTATCTCTTTGGAGTAGCTGCCGTAGATGAAAACGGACACGAAAGTATTGTGAGCTTTCCAAGAGAAGTTATTCGCTAAAAAAATATAAACTGGTTACTGATTACTGGTAACTGCTAACTGATTAGAAATGGAAATAGAAGACTACAACGACGCAGAACTAGATTTTAAATATTTAGGAAAACTAACTACCAACTTTGTCAAGATTGCAGATAACTTAAAAGAAGCTGCCTATCAAATCAAGAAAAGAGGTTTTTCAGATTATCCAGTATTTCCTATCTGTAAAGCCCCACAGCCCATCGGACAAATTTTATTTTCTAAAGCAGATATGCCACAGCTTGAATGGGATTATTATGCTTCGTTTTTAGAAGAGTTTGAACAGAGAAATATCTTAGATGAAGAAGGAAGCCAACGTTTTAAGGCTGCTTACAAAAACCCAGAGGAGTTTTGCTGTCTTTTTGTGATAGATGAGCAGTTTACTCGTTTTGTTTTTGTGCCTTATCCAAATGAAGAATAGAATTAATAAAAGAGAGTTTAGATATTCTGAACTCTCTTTTTTTATTCGCCAAACAAAATCATTTCATAGATGTTGAAACAAGAGCAACGTTATTTTTTGCTTTTCTATTTTTCATCATTCTCAAACTTACTAATGCGAAACATTTTTAACTCTTTCGTAAATCATTTTTCTGTCTCAATTTTCACTACTTTATGCTTGCTTATTTTTTTTAGTGGTTGTACAGGTCTTAGCAAAATCACAAAGGAGAATCCTCTTTACACTGGAGGTGAAATCAAATGGGATAAAAAGGAAGGAGATATTCCAGAAGAAAAAAGAGTAAAAACTGAAGCAGAAGAAGTTTTAGCTCCAGAACCCAATAGCAAATTTTTGTGGATGCGTCCCCAACTTGCCTTTTATAACACTTTCTATACAGAAAAAGAAAAAGGTTTTAAACATTGGGTTATGACAAAAATTGGGAAACCTCCTGTTTTGTTGGCTGATATCAATGAAGAACGTGTCAGCAAACTTGTTCTGAATAGACTTTATGTAAACGGACATTTTCAAGCAGAAACTTCTAGCGAAGTAAAACAAAAGGGAAAAAAAGCAGAGATAGTTTATACAGCTACCGTTTATCAACCTTATAGATTAGATTCTATTAATTTTCCAAAAGAACCAGACCCTTTAGGCAATGTGCTGAATAATGCACAGAAAGAAACACTGTTGAAAACAAATCAGCCTTATAATTTCTCTCTCTTAGAACAAGAAAGAGAAAGAATGAACGACTATGCAAAAGAAAGAGGTTATTTTTATTTTAGCAATAAATTTTTGATTTATAAAGTAGATTCAACCGTAGGAGACAGGCAAATGAATGTGTATATGCAAGTAAAAGATAAAATGCCTGACATTGCACGCAAACCGTATCGAATTAGAAATGTATTTTTATTTCCTAATTATGAAATGGGAATGGAATCACTTGCCAACCCTCAAAAATTAACTAGAGTAGGCAAACTAGAAGGAGATTCTACTTTTTATTGTATGATGGATGGTTGTCAGTTTCGTCCAGAAATACTAGCTCGTTCCATTTTCCTAGAACCAGATTCGCTCTATTCAGCACAAAGACATGAGCAAACTCTCAAACAACTGATGGGATTAGGAGCTTTAAAATTTGCTGATATTCGTTACAAACCTGTGGATTCTGTGGGTAATGAAGGTTACTTAGATGCCTATATACAAATGGTGCCTGCAAAAAGAAAATCATTTAGAGCAGAATTAGATGTAGTGTCTAAATCCAATAACTTTGTAGGACCGGGATTAAATCTAAGTTACAGAAACAAAAATGCTTTTCGTGGTGCAGAGCTTTTAGTAGTCAGATTGGATGGACGTTTTGAAACACAAATTAGTGGACGGACAGCAAATGAAAACATTGAACAACCCAACCAACAAAACGGATTATATTCCTATGAAATTGGGGCAGGATTAGAAGTTTATGTTCCTCGTTTTATCACTCCTATCAAAATTCCTCGCTTGGCACAAGAGTATGTTCCCAAAACAGTCTATCAAGGAGATATACGACTGCTCAATAGGGTAAATTATTTTCGTTTGCTTTCTTCAACAGCTCAATTTGGCTATCAATGGCAAGAAACAGCAACCAAAACACATCGTTTCAATCCTATTTCTATCAACTATGTTCGTTTAATGGATACGACAAGTCTTTTTAATGAAGCTATTGGAGACAACCCATTATTACAAAGAAGTTTTCAAAATCAGTTTATTTTAGGAGGAAATTACTCATTTACTTATCAAAGTGCAGCAGGAGTAGATGAAAATACTAGAAAAAATAAAAACCATATTTTCTTTAATGGAAACATTGACATAGGAGGAAATATAGCGTATGGAATCCAAAGTTTGTTAAGTTCAAGAAAAGCAACTGGCGAAAATCCATACACTATTTTAAGCGAACCTTATGCTCAATATGCTCGTGCAGATATAGATTTTAGATATTATTTCAATTTCAATGAAGAAACACATCACAAAATAGCTACTCGTTTTATTGCTGGTGTAGGACTTCCTTATGCAAATGCAAGTGTTTTGCCCTATACAAAGCAGTTTTTTGCAGGAGGAGCAAACAGTATTCGTGCCTTTCAAGCTCGTTCTATCGGACCAGGTTCGTACATTACCAAAGACAGTACGAGTGGGCTTTTCTACGACCAAACAGGAGATATGCGTTTGGAAGCAAATATAGAATATCGTTTTCCGATTTATAGTGTTTTCAAAGGTGCTGTTTTTGCTGATGCTGGTAATGTTTGGCTCGTTAAAGAAGACCCTAACCGTGAAGGAGGTTTATTTAAGCCTAACGACTTGTTGGATGATATTGCTGTGGGTGTGGGTGCTGGACTTCGTCTTGATGTTACTTTTTTTGTACTTCGTTTTGATGTTGCTTTTCCTCTTAGTAAGCCGTGGCTTCCAGAAAACGAACGTTGGGTAAGAAAGCAAATCAATGTTAGAGATAGGAATTGGCGTAGAGATAATTTAGTATTGAATATTGCGATTGGCTATCCTTTCTAAGAAAAAGCCTTCCCACAGTGCAGGAAGGCTTTTGATATATCAAACAAATAGATGAAGTAAATCCATAATTAAAATTGAGCGAATTAGAGATAGATGATTATTTTCCATCTTCTAATTCTTCGTCTTCAAAGACAAAATCTTCGTCGCTGTCTTCGTCTTCATTCTGAACTTCAGCAGTAGCTTTGATAGCTTTTTCTGCTTTATTATCTTTTTTAGAAGACTTTGAGTCTTTTCCAGCCGTATTGTTGGCTTTATCTAGCTCACGAAGTTGTTCTTCAAGTTCTGCCATTAATGCCTCATCTTCTTCGATAAGAGCTTTTACAGAATCACGTCCTTGTCCGAGTTTGTTGTCTCCGTAAGAGTACCAAGAACCCGATTTTTTCACTACGTCAAGTTCTACTGCCAAATCTAAGACTTCACCTGCCTTAGAGATACCTTTTCCGTACATAATATCAAACTCAACTTGTTTGAATGGAGGAGCAAGTTTGTTTTTCTTCACACTCACACGAGTACGGTTACCAGTAATTTTGTCGCCATCTTTGATTGCACCAATACGACGAATATCCAAACGTACAGAAGAGTAAAATTTGAGAGCATTACCACCTGTTGTAGTCTCTGGGCTTCCAAACATTACCCCAATCTTATCACGAAGTTGGTTAATGAAGATACAAGTACACTGTGTTTTGCTGATTACACCAGTCAGTTTACGAAGTGCTTGTGACATTAGACGTGCTTGCAGACCCATTTTAGAATCTCCCATATCGCCTTCTAATTCTGCTTTTGGAACAAGTGCAGCTACCGAGTCAATAACTACAATATCAATCGCTGTTGAACGAATAAGCTGCTCTGCAATTTCTAAGGCTTGTTCACCACTATCAGGCTGTGAGATAAGAAGATTATCCAAATCTACGCCTAAGTTTTGAGCATACACTCTATCAAAAGCATGTTCTGCATCGATAAATGCAGCTAATCCTCCTTGGCGTTGTGCTTCTGCAATGGCGTGTAGTGTAAGTGTTGTTTTACCAGAAGATTCAGGTCCATAAATTTCTACTACTCTACCACGAGGAAGTCCTCCAATGCCGAGTGCAATATCAAGTCCTAATGAACCTGTTGAGATACTTGGAACATCTACTACATTGTCGTCAGTTAGTTTCATAACTGTTCCTTTGCCGTAGGTTTTGTCTAGTTTTGCTAGAGTTACTTTCAAAGCCTCTAGTTTTTTCTTGTTGTCGTCAGCTCCTTTTGCCATAATTGAAATGTATATATATAAGTATGATAAATAATTTACAAAATTGAATTTTCCTTTTGTCTTCTAAGGATACTACAAAATAAATAGAGCAGAACGTAAGTGATGTACGTTGTAAAATATTTTTTCTAAAAAAACATTAATTTTTTGTTTTCTCTCAAAAACTGTTTCAACTGCTATACTTGTCATTTGATTACCTCTTCTTATAAGGATACTACAAAATAAATAGAGCAGAACGTAAATGATGTACGTTGTAAAAAATAATTTGAAATTTATTTTGAGCGACTCTCTTTTGCTTTCATTGAAGCTGTATCGCTATTATTTTTCGTATTTTTGCAAGCCTATTAGGTTTTGACAATTTTTATTAAAAACAAATTTTTATAGATATAGAACTATGGAAGACTACACGCTAAGTTATTACAAGACATTTGGACAAGATATGACGAAAAGCCTTCAAGCTGTTTTTGATGCTTATAATGGATATTTTATACAAGAAGCTGTGCCAGCATTTGGTAGTGTTTTAGGAAATGATAATGCTACAAAAATACAATTTGCTACCAACGAGCATCAAAAATGTTTTATAGATTATGTTCTTTTAGAACAACAAGTAAATAAATACAAGTCGTATGAAATTTTCTTAGAAGAACAAAAAGAAGCAGAAGAGATTTCTTTACTTAACAAGTTTGTGCCTTCATTTGAAAAATCGTACACCTCTCTTTTCAGAATTGTTGATATAGATGTAGAGGAAGGCATTATTTATTTTGATGATATTTTGGGAGTAAATAAAGGACAAGAAATTGCTATTGTAGATAAAACATTAGCTCAAACGATAGACAAAAACCCTGTCAATATGAACTTCTTGATGTTTTTCCGTTTTATTCCTTTTTTAGGAGATTTTATTGACCTCAATGACGAAGAAGATACGATGAAGGGAATGACAGCGGGTTATATTTACTTCTTTGAACCACAAGAAGAGAAAAATCTTATTAAAGAATACAAAAAAATGGCTGATAAAGTAAGAGTTTCGAAGACTTCTTCTAAAAGACAAATTGCTTTTACAGAATTAGATAAAAAATACGGAAAAAAATTGCTTTTACAGTAAATGGGAATTTCTAACCTATAAATCTACTGAAATTGGCTATATGATTTGATATGGAGTACAAACGCAATAATTACCTCTAAAAAAACTCTTAGTCATTTTCAGTTGATCATTACTTTATTTCCAATAAAATCTAATAGTTTATAGCTTCACAACACCAAAACGCCTAATTTACTGATAAAAAGAGAGTTACAAACTTTATTTTTAAAAAATAATTCAGTTTTTTTCACAAAAAGTTATTGTAATTCAAAACCTTTATATTATATTTGTGTTCATATAATGACCGTCAGTCATTTTCAAAATCATTACAATAAACACACAAATTAGCTAGAATTTAAAATTTTCAATGGGAATAGCAGAACGAAAGGCACGAGAAAGGGTGCATAGAAGAAATGCGATCGTTGATGCAGCCGAAGACGTAATTTTCAAACACGGTTTTTCAGTGGCTACTATGGCACAAGTCGCCAAAGCAGCAGAGTTGAGTAAAGGAACATTATACCTTTATTTCAAAAGTAAAGAAGAATTGTATAGAGCCATTATTTTAAGAGGTTTCATTATCCTTAAAAAAATGCTGCGTGAAGCTATCAAAGAAGGAAATTCTGGCTATGAGAAAGTGATTATTGTAGGAAAGACGTATGTTGAGTTTTCAGAAAAATATCCGAATTACTTTACAACTATTTTAGATTATGAAAACGATACATTTAATCTAGCTTCTGCTGAAACCGAGTCGTTGCAAGCTTTAGAAGAAGGAAATGCTGTGATTTCTATTTTGGTAAGAGCCATCAAAGAAGGTATAAAAGATGGCAGTATTACTGAACAAGGCAATCCATTTGAGACAGCTTTTGTACTTTGGAGTCAGTTTACGGGTGTTTTGCAGGTCATGAAGCGAAAAATAAATATTATAGAACATTATTTTTCACTTACAAAAGAGGATTTACTCATAACGCATTGGAAAATGATTGAGAGAATGCTTAAATAAAAGGTGTAAAAATTCAAATTAGAAAAAATTTTTTATTTTTTATAACTTATTCTTACGAAAATCGTTTAATATAAATTCTTTGCACACTGAGTATTTTACTTAACAAAGAAATTCTAAATCAAAACTATTATATCATCATGTCAAGAATATCAAATAAAATTGTACTCATTACAGGAGGAGCAAGTGGAATTGGGAAGATTATGGGACGCAAGTGCATGGAAGAAGGTGCTTCTGAATTAGTAATTTGGGACATCAATCAAAAAGGACTTGATGAGGTAGCTTTAGAATTTGGAAACAAAGGATATAAGGTTCATACTTACAAAGTAGATGTTTCTAGCTTAGAAAGCATTCAAGCTGCTGCTGCAAAAGTAGCCTTAGAAGTAGGAACAATAGATATTTTATTTAATAATGCTGGTATTGTAGTAGGTAAACATTTTGAAGACCATTCTTACGATGATATTGAAAAAACTGTTCGTATCAATGTTTTGGGAGTGATGCACATTGCTAGAGCATTTGTAGCTGGAATGATAAAAAAAGGAGCAGGTCATATCGTAAATATTTCTTCTGCTTCTGCATTTACGCCTAACCCACGTATGTCTGTCTATGCAGGTAGTAAATGGGCAGTTTTGGGTTGGTCTGAATCGTTGCGTTTAGAATTAGAACAGATTAATGAGCGTCAGAAAACTGATTTACACGTAACGACGGTAATGCCAGGTTATATTGATACAGGTATGTTTAGTGGAGCATCTGCCCCACTTCTTACACCTCTTTTGCAGCCAGAAGAAATCTCATCTGAGATAATTAAAGCTGTAAAAACAAATGAAATTTTAGTTCAAGAGCCATTTATGGTAAAATTAGTACCATTCTTGCGTGGTGTATTACCAGCACGAGTATATGATTTCTTAGCAGGAAATATTTTTAACGTATATAGCTCAATGAGTAAATTTACTGGGAGAAATGAAATTGCTCAAAAAGGAAATTCAAAAGACTTGGGAAGCGCAACCCAAGAGCAGGAGATTCCTGCTATCAAATAGCGTAACACATAGAGAATCTAATTCTCTATTGTTTGTGTTTGTGTGTTAGGTCGAAAACTCTTTCTTTCTGAGAAAGAGTTTTTTTTGTTTTTTAGATTCAATAAATTATAGTAAATTTCTGATTAACTTGAATATAAAACTATTTATATTCTATAAAACAACTTACAACTACTACTATATTTTGAATAGAAATTCTTATTTTTCTAATCAGAGCATACTGAAACTGAATTAAATGAGTTTTATTAGAAAATATTGGCAAAAAATATCTGCTTTTGGGATAGACTCTTCCATTGAAAGAGTAGAGCGTCAGCGTATTCGTCTGCTAAACCAAATCAATTTTTTGGTGCTATTTTTTGTCCCTCCTTTTCTTATTATTCATTTTTTTACAGATTGGAGAGTAACACTGCTTATTTTTCTAATTGGGTGTGGTTTTGTAGTGAGCCTTTATCTCAATAAAAAAAAGCTATATTCTGTTGCTCGCACATTTACTTTTATGCTTTTTTGGGGAACTTCATTTTCTTTTAGTATTCTTTTAGGCAAAGAATCTACAGTAAATGATTTATTTTATGGAGTAGCTGTATCTCCATTTATTCTATATCCTGTTAAAAATAGAATTCGGATTACTCTTTTATTAATTTTCTCTCTTATTTCGGCTATTGCTTTGTTTTGGTTACAAGAAACCGAATTACTCCCTCCACTTTTATCTCTGCCTACAACTATACATTACCTTCTCTCTACGCTGATTATCATCATGGTGATTCTCGTAATTGCATTACTTGTTGGCTCGCTTTCTAAACATCACCAAGAATCAGAAAAAGAGCTTTTAGAAAAGCTGCAAGAAACAGAAAGTCTCAATGCTATTACCCAAAAACAAAATGCAAAATTAGCTCTTACAGAAAAATCGCTGCAAGATGCTCTTAGGCAAGTAGAGAGCGATAAAAAAGAAATTATAGCTAAGAATAATGAGTTACAAGCACAAGAGGAAAAATTACGCAAACAAGTAGATGAAAATAAAATCCAACTTCGCCAAATAGAAGAGCAAGAAGAAGTAATGAGAATGTCTTTTGAAGAATTACAGGAAAAAACTGAGCAGATGGCTGTACAAGAAGAAATTATGCAACAAGCAATGGAAGAACTTTATCATATCAATAAAAAACTACAAGATTCTGAACAACGATTAGAAAAAGAAGTAAGACGCCGAACCGAACAAATTGCCTCCCAAAACAAGGCTTTAGAACATTCGTATCTTGCCTTAGAAAGTAAAACAAGAACCTTGCATGAGAGTATCAACTACGCAAAGCATATTCAGAATGCTATTCTTCCTCCAAAAACAGTTGTAAAAGCTCTATTTTCAGATTCATTTATTTTTTATAAACCTAGAGATGTAGTTTCAGGGGATTTTTATTGGCTAGATAGAAAAGTTGATATAGATGGAAATATGAGAATTGCGATTGCTGCTGTGGATTGTACTGGACATGGTGTACCAGGGGCAATTATGTCTATGATTGGATACAATCTGCTCAATCAATTTTCTAACAAGGCAACACTTGCTGAGCCTCATTTATTAACTCAAAAACTACATGAGGGGGTTATTAATTCATTACAACAAAAAGTTACAGCAAATCGTGATGGAATGGATTTATCATTATGTGTTTATGATACAGAAAATCAGACCATTGACTTTGTGGGAGCAAAAAATCCACTTATTTATATTCAAAACAATCAGTTACACGAAATAAAAGGAACAAATGCTAGTATAGGAGGAGCTTTCTACGAAAACAGAAAAGTATGTTTTAAAAAACACACTATAGATGTAAGTCAGCCTACCACCATTTATCTTTATTCTGATGGCTATCAAGACCAGTTTGGTGGAAAAAAAGGGAGAAAGTTTATGAAATCTAAGTTCAAAAAAATGCTCTTCGAAAATCATCACAAACCTATGGAAGAGCAATACAAAATATTTCGCACTACATTCAATAAATGGAGAGCAAATGAAGACCAAGTAGATGATGTCTTACTTATTGGTCTGAAGGTCAATTAATTTATCTCAATTCATTTTTCAATCATTTAAAATATACTATGAAAAAGTTTTTTTTACTTTCTCTAATTAGCTGTTTTTGTTTATTTTCTTGTTCGCCGTCTAAAAATGTAGCAGAAAACGAAAATAATGATGGAGCAAACACAGCTATGCCCAAAACAGAAGCTGATTTAGCTAAGGAAGCAATAGAAAATACGTCTCCTTACAACGATAACCCCTCTGTTCATACCGTTGCATTCTATAATGTAGAAAATTTATTTGACACAGAAGACGACCCAAACACTTTTGATGACGATTTTACACCAAGTGGAAAACAAAAGTGGACAAAAGAACGATATGAGCAAAAGATTCAGAAAATTGCAAAAGTTATCAGTATGATTGGTGATGAAGATGGAGCAGAAATTATGGGTATTTGTGAAATAGAAAACGAAAAAGTATTGAAAGATTTAATCAATGACCCACAATTAAAAAAATATGGCTACAATTATGTGCATTACGACTCACCAGACGAGCGAGGCATTGATGTAGCCCTTCTCTATAAAGAAACTGTTTTTAAGGTTACTTCTTCAAAAAACTATGAGACAAAACTAGCAGATGGCGACAAGACAAGAGATGTATTGTTAGTTTCAGGAAAATTAGAGGGAGAAGAAATACACGTTTTGGTAAATCATTGGTCGTCAAGAGGAGGAGGAGAAGAAAAAAGTCGTCCGAAACGTATGGCTTCTGCTTTGTTAGCTCGTCAGATTATAGATGACTTAGAGGCAAAAGACCCTAATGCAAAAATTCTTTTTATGGGAGATTTGAACGATGAGCCTTTCAACGAAAGCGTAACAAAAGGTTTACAAGCTGTCGATTCGCCAGACCTCACAGACAAACAGCTCTTCAATGTTCTTGCTTCTTTAGAAAAAGAAGGCAAGGGAACATACAATTATAGAGGCGACTGGAACATGCTTGACCAAATTATCATCAACAAAGGATTTTTTGTAGCAAATAATGGAGGAAAAGGCTGGCGTTATGTAGATGGAAATATCTATGACCAAGAGTTTTTGAAAGAACAAGAAGGGAAATACAAAGGAAATCCGTTCAGAATGTATGTAGGACCGAAATATTTGGGAGGATATAGCGACCATTTCCCTGTCTATGTACACTTGGAGAGGCAATAAATTTTATATAAAAAATTTAACTAGAAAATATTATTTTTAGAGTACTGGACATCCATAGATATTTACTGTTCTGTGAGTCACAGAACAGGGAAAAAGTACCATTCGTTGGTGTTTTAGCATAGCGACACCAACAATTTTTTATCTCATGTCCAGCACTCTATATTATTTTATCCATAGAATAGTTTCTTGAAACTGCTCTATGGATAAATACAAATCATTGGCAAAGTAAAATTTGATAATGATTCTGATTTGTAAAAAAATCCTAATCAAATAAAAAAATTAAGATGATAGAATATCATAAAAAATGTCTTTTGTGTGAAAGTGAAAAAATAGAACCCATTGAAGGCTATGAACGTCATTATTTGGTAAAATGTAAAAACTGTGACTTTGTATTTATCAGACGCATTCCAACATTACAAGAACTAAATGATTATTATGAACACTATGCCAGCGCACATTACCTTTCTCCGATTACCGTAATGCGTTATCATGAACTTTTAGATGAGTTTGAAAAGTACAGAAAAACAGGAAAAATATTAGATGTAGGGTGTGGAATTGGTCTATTTTTGAATATAGCTAAAGAAAGAGGTTGGGAAGTTTATGGAACAGAGTTTTCTGCCGATGCCATCAAAATCTGTAAAGAAAAAGGAATTACAATGCATGGGGGAATTTTGGATTCAGATAATTATGAAGAAGAAATGTTTGATGTAATCACTTCCTTTGAAGTAATTGAACACATCAACAATCCATTAGAAGAAACAGCACACATTCAAAAAATTCTTAGAAAAGGGGGCTTATTTTACTGTACGACTCCAAACTTCAATTCTTTGATGCGCTATTATCTCAAAGCTGATTATAATGTCATTGAATACCCAGAACATTTATCTTACTACACATCCAAAACACTTACTTTTTTGATGAATAAGTTTGGTTTCAAAAAACAAAAAGTATTGACAACAGGAATAAGTATTACTCGTTTTAAGGGTAGTCAAGATTCTAAAAAGGAAAAAGAATCCAAAGAAGAGCCTAAAAAACAAGAAGAAAACGAAAAAGTGGTTGGAGAAGCTCTTGTAAAAGCCGATTCTGCTGACGAAATATTGAGAAATAAAATAGAAAGTAATCCTGTTTTGCAACTTGGAAAAAAAGTAGCCAATGGAATGCTTAATATTACCAACACAGGACTCACTCTGAAAGGATATTACACTAAAAAATAATTAGAGAAAGGTAATCATTTATAGAAAAGTCTATTCTAACTAACATTTGTTGGAGAAATACGTATGTACAAACATGACGGCACTACAACAAACATTAGAAAATTTTAGGAAGGGTATAAAAAATGAACGTAAAGACAATATTTTAAATCACGTTTGGACTATACTTAGTAAAAACACAAGTTTTGTAGGAGAAGTAACTAAAAGTGGTTTTAAGATTTGGAAATATAATGGGTTGTATGATTTTTTTCACCCTATAATTATTGGACAAATTATAAAAGAAAACAATATTGAAAAGCTATCTATAACTACAAAATACAATAGTTTCGGCAGATTAGTTATGTTACTTATTGTGGTAGGATATTTATATGGAGTTTTTATTGGCATAGAGTATCGCCAGTGTTTTAGTGGTAATCGTTATTTATGGGATATTGACTGGTCACATATAGCTTCTATTTCTGTTTTTCCAATCATAATGACACCCATATTTAGATATTTGTACAACATTGGTAAAAAAGAAGATATGCAGCAGTTAAGAAATGAACTTAGGTTGTACTCTAACTCAACAAATCAGGATTATTTTTGATGTAGTCTTTAATCAAGCGAGTACGATTTGCACCGATGAGTTCCTTTAGCTCTGCATCTGGTGTTTTTGCAATTTTCTTAATAGACTTATATTCTAAAAGCAGTTTCTCAATAGTTGCCTTTCCTACTCCTTTTACGTTTTCTAGTGGGTTTCGAAGGGCATTTTTACTTCTAACATCTCTGTGGAAGGTAATGGCAAAACGGTGGGCTTCATTGCGAAGATGCTGAATAAGCTTCAAGGAAGGCGATTTTTTATTGATATAAATAGGATGTTGGTCTTCTGGATAAAAGACTTCTTCCAAACGCTTGGCAATACCGACAATCGGCACTTTTCCATAAATATCTAAATCTTTGAGTGCCTGCGCTCCAAAACTTAGCTGCCCTTTTCCTCCATCAACAATGACTAGATTTGGCAATGGCTGTTTTTCTTCTAAAAGCCTTCTATAACGACGATACACCACCTCATACATTGTGGCAAAATCATTCGCTCCCTCCACCGTCTTGACGTGATATTTTCTATAATTTCGTTTAGATGGTTTTCCATTCATAAAACAAACCATCGAAGAAACTGGATTTGTACCCTGCAAGTTAGAATTATCAAAACACTCTACGTGCAGAGGTAATTCTTTCAAACCTAAATCTTTTTGCAGTGCTTCTACGGCTGCTAGTCCTTTTTCTTGTTTGCGTTCTGCAAAATCTAACTTTTTGCGTAATCTTTCCTTTTTGAAATAGGTTACATTTTTGATGGATAGGTCTAATAATTTTCTCAAATCTCCTATTTTTGGATTGACAATTTCTACTTTCGGCAATGGCACTTCTGCCTCTACATTACTCACAATTCGCTGCGCCTCACTTCCAAAACGCTGCCTAAACTCTACGGCAACCATTGGCAAAATATCTTCTAACGTTTCTTCAAGACGTTTTTTATACGATTCATTGGCTGTATAAACAATACTTCCATCTTCAATTTTGAGATAATTTACATATACATTCGCATCGTCTTCCAAAAGCGCAATCACTTCCGTATCTGAAATATTTGGATTCGTGATGAGTGATTTACTTTGATACGTGTGCAGAGCTTCCCATTTTTCTTTTGCCTTTTGAGCCTCTTCAAATTCCATTTTTTCGGCTGCCGTTTTCATTTTTTCTTTGAAATACTCTTTTGCTTTGCTTGTTTTTCCTGCTAAAATATTTCGAATCTGCTCAATGTCTTTTAAATAATCTTCCTCGCTTTGCAAGCCCTCACAAGGACCTTTACAGTTTTTGATATGATATTCTAAACAAACCTTATACTTTCCAGATTTTATATTCTCTTCACTCAAATTATAGTAGCACGTTCGAATAGTATAGAGTTTTTTGATAAGTTCGTTGAGTGCATAAAGCGTTTTTCCATTCGTATAAGGTCCATAATTCGTCCCTTGATTTCTATTCGGATTTCTTGTAGAAAAAACTCTAGGGAAAGGTTCGTCTGTTATGCAGATATAAGGATATGACTTTCCATCTTTTAATAAGATATTGTATTTGGGTTGATGTGCTTTTATCAAATTATTTTCCAATAGTAGTGCATCGGCCTCGCTATCTACAATCGTAATTTCAATATTTCTAATCTCACGCACCAACTGGCGAGTTTTTCGGTCGTATTGATGCGACTTAGTAAAATAACTAGACACACGTTTACGCAGTTCCTTTGCCTTCCCTACATAAATGACTTCTCCATTTTCGTCTTTGTACTTATAAATTCCAGGTTGGCGAGGAATATTTCTAATAATATCTTTTAAATGTTCTCTTAGTTCTTCTTTAGATTTGGGCTGACTCATGTGTATTAAAAAAATTACTATCTCAATTAAAATAAGGCAAGCCTTATCTCTACATATTTCATTGCATACAAAAAAGGATAAGGGAAACCCTATCCTTAATGTAAATTACTAAAAATCTAATTTTATTGTTTCAAAATAATCTATTCCTCCTCCTCATTTATACCATAATCTTTTGGGTTATATTCTTCGGCATAATAATTTGGACGCACATAATTTGGATAAATCTGAAAATGACGAGCTGCAATTAGTTCTAAGAGTTTGTCTTTGAGTTCGTCGATGTTTTCCTTGTTGTGAGCAGAAACAAAAACTGTATTTTTCTTATCAGAAGCCAAGTAAGAATCTTTGAGTTCTTCAAGTGTTGGAGGACAAACCAAATAATTCTGACCTACATTTACATCGTGCGTATAAGCATCAATTTTATTGAATACTAAAAGCGTCGGTTTGTCAGTTGCTCCTAGCTCTTGGAGTGTTTCCTGTACTACTTTAATATGCTCTTCGAAAGCAGGATGTGAAATATCCACTACATGAATCAAAACATCAGCCTCTACAATTTCCTGCAACGTAGATTTAAAACTCTCAATCAGCATCGTCGGAAGTTTACGGATAAAACCTACTGTATCGGAAAGTAGAAATGGAATACCATCCCAAAAAACTTTACGTACCGTAGAATCGACAGTAGCAAAGAGTTTGTTTTCTGCAAAGACATCCGAACCTGTCAAGAGACGCATCAGTGTAGATTTCCCAACATTGGTATAACCCACAAGAGAAACACGCACCACTTTATTACGCTGTTTGCGACGGGTTTCAGCTTGTTTTTCTATCTTTTGAAGTTTTTCTCTCAAAAGCGTAATCCTGTCTCTAACAATACGACGGTCGGTTTCAATTTCCTTCTCCCCTGCACCACGCTGTCCGATACCACCACGCTGACGAGAAAGGTGTGTCCACATATTGGTAAGGCGAGGCAAAAGATACTGATAACGAGCCAATTCCACTTGCGTTTTGGCTTGTGAAGTTTGCGCCCTGTGCCTAAAGATTTCTAAGATGAGTGTTGCCCTATCAAAAACTTGTTTTCCTTCAAATTCCTTTTCAATATTTCGGACGTGGCGAGCAGAAAGTTCATCATCAAAGATGACGGTATCTACTTCTTTAGTTTCCATAAACTCCCTAATCTCCTCTATTTTTCCTGTTCGTACAAAGGTTCTTGTGTCAGGCGTATCAAGCGTTTGAGTAAACCTTTTTATGGTTTTGATGCCTAAGGTCTCGGCTAAAAATTCTAATTCATCTAAATATTCTTGTGATTTTTGTAATGTTTGTGTTTGATTGACAATTCCTACCAAAACGGCAGTTTCTACTTTTGTATTTTGAGTTTCTAGCATAAAATCAATTACGAATTACGAATTACGAATGAATAAATTATAGACTCATAATTCTTTGACATTTAATAGTTTGTATTTTGAACACTACTTTTCTGCTTTTGTTAGTTGTTTACATCAACTTTTTAACTTTGAATGAATTTCTTTCAAAGCCTTTTGAAAAGCCATACGGTACTGACTTTCCTCAAATATAAATTGTAGTTCATTCTCTTCCTCTCCAAAAGTCCAGATATAAGAATCTTCTTTTTTTGTAATAATTGTCCCCAAACCACTACAACCTGAATCACCACACGTACAACCGTACAAAGTTTGCCATTTGTCCTTTTCACAGTTTTCTCTGTATTCCATAAAGCTCTCAACCTTATTTTTCTTTGTTGGAAATTGGCTCATTGCTTCTTCTCTTGTAATTTCCTCCAACAAAAAATCTTTCATCTCTGTCCAATCGGATATTTCGTTGTCAAATGCGCCTATCCAGCCTATCATAACTAAGGTTTTTATTAGAGATTTTCTGCTTCCAATAGTATTCGGATATATGCCTATATACGGATTTTCCATCCACATAATACTCATAAAAATTACGAATTACTTGATAACTACTCTCTTTACCAATTGATATTTTAGCTGTATTAAGACTTACATATTCTATATTTGCTCGTTCTTTGTCTTTAATTTTTGCAATATGAGCCTTTATATTATCATAAAACTTTAGCTCAAGTGTATTGATGTGTTTCATAGATTCTATTGGAACAACTATTTCATTTTTTTCGTTCCATTTTTTATTCTTCTACGCTTGCAAAACAAAATCCACAAATCACTTTTGGATAAAAATAGGTGGATTTTTGTGGCATCGTATAACCCGACTTACAAACTTCCTTCACTTCTGGCATCGTGACGGCATTAGTAATGAGAGCTAAATCAGCTTCTCCTTTTATAACTTTGGTTACACAGTCTGTAAAATTTCTTTCAAACTGAATGTTGGTACTCTTGCGCTGGTCTTTGCCTTTAATTCCAATTATTTTTTCAATAAAGAAGTAATGCAAAACAGTAAGGTCAAGATTTTTAACAGATTCTGGAAATTTCCATGCTAAGGTTTCCCATTTTTCTGGTTTTAAACTGATTTTATAAGCATTTTCAGAAAAAATAAGTCCGAAAGCCCACTTTTTTCCCCAAATCATTTCATTCAAATCCGATGAGTTTTCTACTGACTTTACAATAAAATCTTCCTCTAATTTTTCTACAATTTCTTCTTCGCTTATTTCTAAGTCTGTCAGTAGCCTATGAGTAGGCAAAATACGCAAATCATTGGAATAAGAATTTGTCAAATACATCAAATGAAAGTTGTAAAGTTCATTTCCTGTATGATTCGGATTTTCTTCTTTTTTCTTCTGACGATATACCATCGAACTCTCGTAACGGTGGTGTCCGTCTGCCAAGATTATTTCTTTATCCTTTACTTTCTCTACAAATTTTTCTACAATTTTAGGGTCATCTATCTTTGCAAAAACCTCTCTAACTCCTTGATAATCTTCGGTTTCATAAATAGGATTTTTGATAGCCTCATCCATATACTTTTCTAACTCAAATTTTTCATCTCCATACAAGCCGTGTGTTGGACTGACATTCAAGGCTGTTTTTTCCAAAAGCTCAATTCTATCATTTACGGCTGCAGGAATGGTATTTTCGTGCCTTAAAATTATGTTTTCCTCCCAGTCGTATGCTTTTATCATCGTGATAAATCCTTTCCTACAATACTCTTTTTTCTTTGAAATGCGTGCTGGCAAAACAAAATACTGATAATAAACATAAACGGCTGGCTTATCGTCTTGCGTAATTGTTCCTTCGGCTATCCACTTTTCTAATGTTTCTCTTGCATCATCGGCAGGACTCTGTCCTAATGGAACAGATAAATGAATACTGTTTAAAGGATTTTGATAGAGTTTATCTCGTTGCTTTTGCGAAATAACATCAAAAAGAGGAGACGTAAAATCTTGAATTTGAGAAGTAAGAGAAGCGTTGTAACGCCAAGCACGGAAAGGACGAATTTCTGCCATATCTTGAGTTTAGAGGGTAGAATTTAGATTTGTAGAATGGAAAAGACCAGTTGATTTATTTAATAATGTAGGTTAAAGGCTTGTCTTTGACTAGAATTTAAAATCCAATTTTAGAAGTTAGCATTCTGATTTTAGAATGAAAACATCAATTTTTAATTGTTCATTCATTTAAACTTCTTCTAAAATGGTACGAAAAGCTATCGCTTTGTTGCCATATCTTTTAACATGGTCTTCTTGAAGTTTGGGCGCAAAATTTTGTTGATAGTTTTCTAAATCTTCTAAGGAATTACAAAAATATTGAATGGCATACGTTGTTCCTTGCTCTTCGGGAAGTTTGGAAAGCAGTTTTAATATTTTATTTTCTTTAAACATCCCTGTTTTCATCACATCAGGAATATGTGTTTCTTTCATCCAGTTGAGCCAGTCTTTATGAATGCTATCTTCTACATTTACAGTAACGTTGTATAAAATCATTTTTGAAATAAAATTGCTGTTTGTGTTTGTTCTGACAGAAATTAGAATTATGAAGCAAAGGTACTCATTTCTAAACTTATATCATTACAAAAAAATACCCTTCCATTTTGTGAAATGAAAGGGTAAAAGCTTGCAAGTATCTGTTTTATTTTTCTATCTTGATTTCAACTTGATTTTCTTTGTCAGATACAGAGGAATCTAGTTTGATATTTTCTTTTTCTGCCCCAAGAGAAATTAAGTATTCTTTTGCCTTTTGAAGCTGCTTTTCATTACTACTTTTCAAGACAATAAGATACCCTAATCTTGAATATTTGGCTACTGTCTCTACTTCTTCTCTACTTCTCTGATTTTCTATTTCGTTTTTCTGATTGAAGAGAAAAGGGGGTACTTTTGGAGCATCTGGTGTTTCAGAAGAATACCAACCTTTTGGAGTGGACTCTTCTTTTTGTTCTGTCTTCTTAACTTTTTCGTGTTCCTTTTTTGCTACTTGGCTAATATCATTATCTGTTGAAGCTGTCAGAACTACTTCCTCCTTCTTTTCTGTTACTCTAGCTTGGCGTTGTTCTCTCAATCTCTCTTGCTCTGCCTTGACTAATCTTTCTTCTTCCCATCTACGAAGCTGTTTTTTAGATACTTTCAGTTGCTTTACTTTTTGCTTGCCCACTTCTGAACACTTGAAAGGTTTACGCTGAAAAGCTGTACTACTTTTAGATTTACGTTGAAACTTATTCTTTCTTTTAAATCTTCTCGTAAAAAAATTTCCTGTTTTTTTTGTTTGTGCTTCTGCTTGAGGCACGTCAATAGCTGGCATGGCTACCAATAGAATAAGTAGTAGTGTCAGAAATCGTATTATTTTTTTCGTAAAAAGTAGAGTAAAATAGTGTTTCATGGTAAGGTCTTTTAGAAATTCCTTTTCTTTTAGCTTAAGAATAGCCATTTACCTTACTAACGATAATAATATATCGCTAGTATATTAATCTATTTAAAGATAAGAAAAAATTTACATTTTATCGTAAAAAACAGATTGTTTGTCGAAAAATAACAACAACTTACCGAAAGAAACACCTTCTATCGAATCTTATATTTGAATGTATTGGAGCTAACTAATAGGTTATTTCTACCCTTTTTTAGATTAAAAATTACACTGTTCGCAAACTCCACTTAGCAAAAACTCAGCTTCTTTTACCTTATATCCTGATGGAAGATGCAGATTGGGGAGTTGTATCTGAGAAAGACAATATACATTTTGGCATTCTTGACACTTAAAATGAACATGGTTTTTCTTATGTTGATGCTCCTCGCAGTTACTCTCACAAAGGGCATATTTTGCCTGTCCTGTCATATCGGGTACTTTGTGTAAAATCCCTTTTTCTTCGAAAGCAGTGAGAGTTCTATAAATAGTAACTCTATCAAATTCTTCTCCCACAAGTTCTTCAATATTTTGATGTGAAAGGGCTGTTTTTGCACTCAAAAAAGATTCTAAAATAGCCATACGACAAGGTGTTTTGCGAAGGTCATGTTTTTTGAGAAACTCTGAAGGAACTGGAAAATTATGCATAGTATAATTTTTAAATGTAGAATTGTAGGTTAAGAGATTTTCAATATTTACAAAAATAAGAACAGATTTTTTGACAGAAAAAACGCATCTTTGTAAAACTTAAAAATATAGCAACTATGATTAGTAAAACGAAATGACTTGGATTTAAGTTTTATAATCATATATAGCTACCCACTATCAAAAAACATTCACTTTTAAGAAAACAACAATGAAATTTTTCGTAGATACAGCCAACCTTGAAGAAATAAAAGAATGTCAAGAATTAGGAGTTTTAGATGGAGTAACTACTAACCCATCACTTATGGCAAAAGTAGGAATTACTGGTAAAAATGCTATTTTCAGCCACTACAAAGCCATCTGTGATATTGTAGATGACAATGTAAGTGCAGAAGTTATCAGTACAGAATACAAAGATATTATCAGAGAAGGCGAAGAACTTGCTGAAATTGATAATAAAATTGTTGTGAAAGTTCCGATGATAAAAGATGGCATTCGTGCTATCAAATATTTTTCAGAAAAAGGCATTCGTACTAACTGTACACTTATTTTTTCTGCTGGGCAAGCAATTTTGGCAGCCAAAGCAGGTGCAACGTATGTTTCTCCTTTCATTGGTCGCCTAGATGATGTAGGAGCAGATGGAATGGAACTTATAGAACAAATGGTAGATATTTTTGGAAATTATGGTTTCCAAACAGAAATTTTAGCTGCTTCTATTCGTCATAATATGCACCTTTTGCAATGTGCAGAAGTAGGTGCTGATGTAGTTACTTGTCCTGCCAATGTAATTATGAGTCTTTTAGACCATCCACTTACAGACAAAGGACTTGCAAAATTCTTAGAAGATGCAAAATCATTAAACCTGTAAATCAGTTAGCAGTTATCAGTTACCAGTAAACAAGAAAATTAGCACTGGTAACTGATAACTGTTTACTGTAAACTGAAAAGCTATGTTCGGACTTATTGGAAAAACTCTCTCTCACTCGTTTTCTAAAAAATACTTTACAGAAAAATTTGAAAAAATTGGTCTTTTAAAAGAAGATGGATATGTCTATGAACTTTTTGAACTTGAAGAGATAGAAGATTTTGAAGAACTAATAAGAGAAAACGTAAGTCTTAGAGGAGTAAACGTAACTATTCCTTATAAAAAATCTGTCATTCCATTTTTGGACAAGCTAGACCCAATAGCCAAGCGCATTGGAGCAGTAAACACCATCAAAATAGAAGAAGATGGAACAACAACAGGCTATAACACAGATTATATTGGCTTCAAAAATAGTTTAGAGAATTTTTTATTTACTGGCTCTAAAACTGTTTTTGATAAGAAAGCTCTAGTTTTAGGAACAGGAGGCGCAGCACAAGCAGTAAAAATAGCCTTAGAAGATTTGAATATTTCTTTCGATTTTGCATCATCTTCTGTAAAAGAAATTCAAGACAACTCTGCTTATAAAACTTTTCCTTATTCAAAGATTGAAATTGAACAATATAGACTCATCATCAATACCACTCCTTTAGGAATGTACCCCAATATGGATAGTTTTCCTCCACTCTCCAGCGAAAATTATTCAAAAATTGATAAAAACTATTTTCTGTACGATTTGGTATATAATCCAGAAGAAACTGAGTTTCTAAAAAAAGGAAAAGAAAAAGGTGCAAAAACGATTCACGGCTTAGAAATGCTTCATGGACAAGCCGAAGCTGCTGCCAAAATTTGGAAGATTCAAAACTGATTCAAGACTTCTCTCACACTTCCATATTTTAGTAGTAGTTTTTTAGCTTCTTCTTCTGGAATGTTGAGTTCTTCTTTCAAAAAGCGTGTTCCTCTCTCAATGAGCTTTTGGTTAGAGAGTTGCATATCTACCATTTTGTTGCCTTTTACTCTGCCAAGTTGTATCATAACTGAAGTAGAAATCATATTCAAGACTAATTTTTGAGCCGTTCCTGCTTTCATTCGTGTGCTGCCTGTTACAAACTCTGCTCCTACAATTACTTCAATCGGAAACTGACTTGCTTGTGCTACTTCAGAACCTTCATTACAAACAATACAGCCTGTCAGAAGTCCGTTTTTGTTTGCTTCTTCTAATCCTCCTACCACATAAGGCGTTCTTCCAGAGGCTGCAATTCCGATGAGTGTATCATTTTTAGTGAGATGATATTCAGACAAATCTTTCCAAGCCTGTTCTTTGTCATCTTCAGCAAACTCTACAGCCTTGCGTATGGCTTTATCTCCTCCTGCCATAATGCCCACTACCAAACCATGCGAAACACCAAACGTTGGAGGGCATTCAGAAGCATCTACAATTCCTAATCTACCACTTGTTCCTGCACCTATATAAAAAAGTCTTCCTCCTGTATTCATTCGCTCTACTATTTCTATTACTAAAGATTCTATTTGAGGAATAACCTTTTCAACAGCAAGGGCTACTTTCTTATCTTCTGTATTAATGTTTGTGAGTAGTTCTTTGACAGACATTTTGTCTAAATCTGAATAAAAAGAATTGGATTCGGTGCTAAACATATCTTTATTTTTTATGAAAAATGTTCAAAAATATTTGGTTGTACAATGTTTTTTTTGTATTTTAGTATAAACCATACACAAGTTATTTTTACTTGTTAAACGACCTTCACTATTGTTATTGAAAACTAATTAATAAAATTATTTTTTTACTAAACCCATTATACTAATAATAAAGAAACAGAGTAATGTAATTATAGAATACTAGATGTTAATATACATTTACTATTCTGTGAGCCAAAAATTAGGAAAGAAATATCCTTCGTTGTTGTCTTAACATTGCGACACCAATAATTTTTGTTTCATGGTTAGTATTCTAGACCAATTCATCTATATTTTTTAGATGATGTTCTAACTCTATTTTCATAATTGATCGCCTACAACTTGAAGAAAGCTATTAGCTAAGACAGCTAAAATCTTATATTTTAAATGATTTTGTTCTTCTGAAATTTATTTGGATGAATGCTATTATTTATTATTTCAACTTAATACATCAAATTTATGAAAAAGAACACTATTTACCTTTCAATCTGTCTAATATTATTTTTTATATTTGGAGCAAACGCACAAGATGCTACAAATTATGCGTTTAGCACTACTACCTCTGGTAGCTTAACAGCAGGAGGAGGATGGACAACCCTCATTGGCACAGGTCTTAATCACACTAATTTTAATGATGGAGCAGGCAATGTTCCTGCTAGTGCTGTAGTCAATATCCCCTTCGAAGTTTGGTTTATGGGAGAACGCTTTACCTCCTTTAATGTAAACACAAATGGAGTACTTCGTTTTGGTTCTACGCCAATTTTCTCAGAAGGCAATACCTATAATATACCAGACCACGCTCGTCTATGCCCATTCTCGGCAAGTAGTACCACAGGAGGAACATTAGACGAAGGCGACTGGCAGACAGGCGAAATTAGGTACAAAATAATTGGGACTGCACCACAAAGAACACTAATCGTCCAATGCAATAATATGAGAGTCAGTCATAATAGTGGAAGTGCTGATGCGAGTTTTGAGATGAGAATACAAGAAACTTCTCGTCCAACAGTAGATATCAGTAGTGGGCAAATGACTTTTGTTTATGGCAGAATGACAAAAGGAACATCAGGTACAATTACAGCAGGGAATATTGGCATAGGCTATGTAGATGGGGTAGGAAATGACTTCTTATCTGTAAATATATCCAATCATACAGTCAGTACAACAGAGATAAGCAATACATATCCTTCTGGAGTTATAACAGCTTTGAATAGTAATAGTAACGGAAGTAGAAGAACATATGTCTTTAACCCAGAAGAAGTTATTGGGCAAGAAATAGATGTAACAGCAAATTGTATTGGCAATACATCTTTTGTGCTAGACTGGACAGATAATGCATCCAATGAAGTAGGCATAGTACTTTACAGTTCTACTGATGGAGTAAACTATACTTTTGATAGACAACTACCTGCCAATACGACCTCAGCTACAATTACAGGTTTAGCTCCCAATACCACATATTACTATAGAGTGTATGCTGTTACAGAAGGAAAATTGAGTGATTTAGCAGTGAGTGGTACAGTATCCTTTACTACTGTTCCAAATACTTTTAGTACGGTGTACTCTGCTACAAGTGGAAATTGGAATACAGCCTCTACTTGGATTACCAATGCTGTACCTACATTAGATGATAATGTTATCATTGGATGTATAAATCCTCATACTGTACCTGTGAATATACCTATATCTGCTAATGAATGTCGTACATTGCAAATAGAACCTAGTAGTATCCTTAATTTTAATTCTGGTCAGATACTAACAGTTTATGGAGATGTAACCAACAGAGGAACTATCAATCTTGATGGGGGAACACTTATCATTCAAGGTAATCTTATCAATGACACTGATGCTGTCATAAATGTAGGGAATGGAACTCTCATAGTAGAAGGAGATTTTCAGAATTATAATACAGCAGTGCTCAATGGAAATACTGGATTATTTAGATTAGAAGGCAACTTTACCAATCAAGGAGCATATAACCCTAATACTTCTACTATTCGCTTTGATGGTAATTCTTTGCAACTCATCAATCATACAGGTTCTAGTTCGTATATACTCCCTCCCACTGTAACTTTTCCTACGTCTGCTTCGCTGCCTCTTTCAATTCCTCCTGTTGGCAGTGGTGGTGGTGGTGGATTTGGTACATCAACAAATACTGATATAAGTGATTTAAATGGTTATAATTCAAATTATGTGCGTGTTGTTAATTTTGATGTTCCAGCAGGCAATTATACAGGAATTAATAATTTATTTATTGATTTAGACCACTCTTATAATGATGATATAGAAATTTACTTAGCTTCTCCAGATGGAACTGTTTTTACAGTGGCTGCAGATATGGGTAGTTTCGGTCAAGATTATCAGAATGTTACTTTTACGATGAGTGCAGCTACTACACCTCCCAACGGATATGCCGACCCAATAACAGGCAGTTTTAGACCTATTGAAGATTGGAGTGGGTATGCAGGAACATATGTAGGTACTTGGTCTTTATATATTATTGATGATGATTTTTTACTAACAGGACAACTAAATTCTACCTCATTAACTTTAAATCAAGATAATACTCCACCTCCAACAGGGTTACAGTTCTATGATTTAGTGATACTCAACACAGGTGCAGGAGTAAGAACACAAAATACAGATATTGTAATAAACAATTCTGCTACTTGGACAAATGGAGTTTTTAGAGCTGACAATGACCATCTTATTATTTTTCCAGATAATGCTATTTCAACAATATCTACTAATGAAAGCCATGCAGATATGTGGGTACGTAAAATAGGAAATGATGCTTTTGATTTTCCAGTTGGAAATGATGGATGGGGCGCACCTATCGGAATTTCTGCGCCTGCTAATACCACTGACCATTTCACAGCCAACTACATTCATCAAGTAACACCTTATGACCCATTTTCTAAAGAGGTAACAATTCATCACGTAGGACAGTGTGAGTATTGGAACTTAGATAGGACGAATGGTCTTTCTAATGTTGTGGTTACTCTTAGTTATGAAGATACTCGTAGCTGTACCGTTGGTGAAGAGAATGATTTAAAAGTTGTACGTTGGGATGGAAGTATTTGGAGAGACCATTTCAATGGTGGACTTATCAACACACCTTACGATGGTGTACTGAGTGCAGGCACAGTAAATGAATTTAGTCCTTTTACTCTTGGAGCTGACGATGAATTTACTATTCTGCCTATTACCTTTACATCTTTTAAAGTCAGTCCGTTTGAAGAAGATGCGATTTTGAACTGGACAACAACTAAGGGAAAAAATCATAGTCGCTTTGAAGTAGAATGCTCTATTAATGAAAAGGATTTTAAAGTTATCGGACAAGTGCATGAGTCTATCTCAGCAAGTGAAGCAAAGGCATCTTATTCCTTTATTGATAAAGGGATTGGACTAAAGAGTAACCAAGCATACTACCGTCTAAAACAAATCGATAAAGATGGAAGTTTTTCTTATTCTAATATTCAAAAGGTAAATTGGAACATCAATAATGTAGAAAACAATTCTGTTTTTGTGGCCTACCCAAATCCATTTACAGATGTTTTGACGCTAGATTTTACGTTAGAGAAAGAAGAAATAGTAGAAATTACTCTTTTAGATATGACTGGCAGGAGCATTAAAACGATTTCGCAGTCCTTTTCTGATAAAAGTCATAGAGTAGAAATGAGAGGACTAAGCAATCTTAAAAGTGGAAGTTACATGGTAAGATTAAGTACAAGTACATTACAAAGAACTTATAAAGTAGTGAAAATGTAAATATCTGAAACTATTTGGTAAAACGCTTTATTATTTTTCATAATAAAGCGTTTTTTTTTGGAAAATAGCTTCTACCTCATTCAATAATAAAGCATTATTTGGATGAGATAGAATCATCAAAAGACAACTTTCAAAATTATTAATATTTTGACTTTTTTTTGTATATTATTTCAAATCAATCAACTTTTCCAGTAAAAAACACACTCCATTACAAAGAATTTAAAAAATTGCTATACAACTGACTATTAGATACTTGCGTCAATTATTGCAATAATAATGGAATATATTTTGCTCTGATAATTGAGATTAGATATATACTATAATTCATGATAATATTTTACATAATAGGTATTATTTAGATATTTTGGTAGTATTTTAATACAAATTCCAAATCATATTAGTATTTTTGTCAAAATTTAACTTCCCCTATAACTTACTAATGGTCGTCACAGTTTTTTACGTAGGTCAGGCTTCTAGTCTGATGGGAAAATTTATAAGGCTTTATTTAAAAAATTAAGTTTTTTATTTTACAAATCAGTCAAGCAGACTGATGTACAACATTAACTGTGATAACATTTACTTAATAGTATCACTGTTTTTTATTAAATAGTATATCTATTGCGTATAGTTAAGTTAATTAATTGTCAAGATTTCATGCAGTAATGTATCTACTACCCATTTATTAACTACAATATTATGAAAAAAATAATTACTTTATATTTTCTTGTTTTTCTATTTCCTTTAGCTTTACACGCACAAGAAGCTAATAATTATGCTTTCAGCACCAATAATACAAGCAGCCTTTCCACAGGAGGAGGATGGACTACTATTATTGGAGCAAATGAAAATCATCAGACTTTTAATGATGGAGGAGGAAACGTTCCTGCTGCCTCAGTAGTAAATATTCCCTTTGAAGTATGGTTTATGGGAGAACGTTTTACTTCTTTTAATATAAATACAAATGGTGTACTTCGTTTTGGCTCTATACCTATTTTTTCTGAAGGAAATACATATAATATCAATGGACATGCACGTTTGAGTCCATTTGCTGCAAGTAGTACAGTAGGAGGCGTCTTAGACGATGGAGATTGGGAAACAGGGGAAGTACGATATAGAATAACAGGTACAGCTCCTAACAGAATACTAGCAGTGCAATGTAGAAACATGCAGGTAAGTTACAATAGTGGAAGTAGTGATGCTACATTTGAAATGCGTATATACGAAACAGCAAGAGTAAACACAGTAGTTCCTACAAGTAGTGGGCAGATAGAATTTATATATGGCTCAATGAGAAATAGTGGGGGAGCAATTACGGCAGGAAATGTTGGAATTGGATACGAAGGAGCACCAGGAACAAATGATTTCTTATCTGTAAATATATCAAGCCATACAGCTAGTACAACAGCTACAAATAACACTTATCCAAACGGTACGATTACTCAACTCAATAGCAATAGCAATGGTAGCCGTAGAAGATACTTATTTAACCCTGTTCAAGTATCTGGACAAGAAGTAGATGCAAGTGCTAGCTGTGCTACTTCTTCATCTTTTATTCTAAGCTGGACTGACAATGCTACTAATGAAGTGGGTATTGTTCTTTATCGCTCAACCGATGGAGTTAATTATACCTTTGATCAGCAATTACCTGCTAACACAACAAGTGCTAGTATCACTGGGCTAAACCCTAATACTACATATCACTATCAGATTTATGCCGTAACAGAAGGAAAACTCAGTCAGTTAGCCACCACAGGTACAGTTACACTTACAACACTTCCTGCTACATCAAATGTGTGGTATGCAGATGCTTCTTCTAATTGGAATTTAAATGCCACATGGATTAATAATTCTGTGCCTACTGCAACTAGCGATGTCATTCTTAGTTGTGGAACACCAAGAACTGTAACACTTGATGCAACTAATGAGTGCAGAACACTTACTATCTTAGAAAATAATGTTCTGAATATAACTACAGGACAAACACTCACAGTAAGAGGCGATGTGAGTAATAGTGGTACTATAAATCTCAATGGAGGAACACTTATCATTGAAGGAAACCTTGACAATACAGGGACAGGAACTATAAACGCAGGTAGAGGACTTTTAAGAGTAGCTGGTAATTTTACTAATGCAGGGGCATACAACGCAGGGTTATCTACTATTCGCTTTGATGGAAATGCTCAACAATTTATCAATCACACAGGAATAAGTACAGGACAGACAGCGACTACATCTTCTAACTCTTATGATAATGATGCTGCTTTAGTGACTCCAGCAGGCACAACTACATATAATAATTCAACAGATGTAAATATTCCAGACAATAATGCAGCAGGAGTTAGCCGAACGATTACAGTTCCGAATACTACTGCTACTATTACCGACATAACAGTAGATTTAGATATTGACCATTCTTATGTAGGAGATTTGATTGTAACACTCACTAGCCCTGCAGGAACAACTGTGACTCTTATCAATAGAGTTTTGAGTGGTTTAGGAAATTGCTCTAGGAATAACATTAATACAACACTTTCAGACGCTGCTGGTGCTAGTGTTCAATTACAATGTAACGGAGGTAATCCAACTATTAATGGTACATATCGTCCTTCACAAGCTCTATCTGCTTTTGATGGAGAAAACCCTTCTGGAGTTTGGACGCTTAATATTTCAGATAGAGTTAATGTAGATACAGGTACGTTTCGTGATTGGGATTTGAATATATCAACAACTGCAAGTGCTGGACTTGATATCCCAGATAACTTCTTTTCTACTAGCCTTTTCCTTGACCATACAATAAATGTACCTGCTACAGTAGAAACTATCTCTGATATTGATTTAGATATAGAAATTAATCATACACGTGTTGGAGATTTATATATAAGAATAATAAGTCCATTGGGTACGTTTAAAGATGTACTTGCTAGTCCTGTAAATGGTACAGGTAATTGTAGTGGAGATAATATTGTTGTTACACTTGATGATGAAGCCATACAGCCTGTACAAGCCCAGTGTGGAGGTGGAACACCAAGCATTAATGGAACATTTACACCAAATCAACCTCTTAGTGATTTTGATGGAGAAAACCCTTCTGGAAACTGGACTATTAGAGTATTTGATTTAGCAGCAGGAGAGTTTGGTAGGCTTATGTCAGCTACTCTACATATTGATACAGAGCAAATTAATACGTTTCCTCTAAGTACAGATTTGTATTTTCATAATTTAGAAATAATTAATACGGGGGCAGGTGTCAGAACTCAAAACACAGACATACAAGTCTTGAACTCTGCTACTTGGACAGATGGAGTTTTTGCAGCTGATAACAACCATAAATTTATTTTTGTAGATAATGCAACTTCAACAGTTGCAACAAATGCAAGTCATGCAGACATGCAAGTACGTAAGATTGGAGATGATGCTTTCGATTTTCCTGTAGGAAATGCTGGTTGGGGAGCACCTATCGGAATCTCTGCTCCTGCTAATGTAACAGACCATTTTACAGCACAGTATTTTAAACAAATAACACCAAACGACCCATTCTCTAAAGAGGCTTCTATTCATCATGTAGGACAGTGTGAATATTGGATTTTAGACAGAACAAGTGGCTCTTCAAATGTAGTGGTTACGCTTAGCTTTGATGATATTCGTAGTTGTACAGTAGGACCGACAACAGGCTTAAAAGTTGTTCGTTGGGATGGTAGTGTTTGGCGAGATCATTTTAATGGAGGAATTATCAATACCCCTTATGATGGTGTTTTGAGCAACGGAGCAATAACTAATTTCAGTCCTTTTACTCTAGGAGCTCTAACTAATGATAATATTTTACCTCTTACCTTCCTTTCTTTTGATGCCAAACCGTTTGAAAGTGATGCCATATTAGACTGGACAACTACTGGAGAAAAAAACCATGATTATTTCGAAGTAGAACGTTCTATAAATGGAGAAGACTTTAAAGCTATTGGAGAAACAAGAAATGCGATTTCAAGAAGTGAGACAAAAAATATGTATTCTTTTATTGATAAAAACGTTGGTATAGAAAATAGAGAAGCTTATTATCGTTTGAAGCAAATAGACAAAGATGGTACGTTCTCTTATTCTAATATTAAGAAAGTAAATTGGAGCATTGATAATACTAAAAATAGTTCTGCTTTTGTAGCTTATCCAAATCCATTTACAAATACTCTAAAACTTGATTTTGCTTTAGATAAGCAAGAAATAGTAGAAATTAATCTGTTAGATATGACAGGAAGAAGTATAAAAACTATTTCTCAGTCTTTCTCTAAAGGAACTCATAAAGTAGAAATGCATGACCTTCAAAATTTAGCTAGGGGAAGTTATATGATACAACTAAAAACCAGTACAATTCAGAAAACTTTTAAAGTTGTGAAAATGTAACTCTCTAAACCCTAAGGATTTTCAAAAATCTTTAGGGTTTATTTCTTTCTACCAATTTTAGAAAGCAAAATAGCAGGTAAAAGACTTATCAGTATAATCAGAAGAGCAGGTAAAGCAGACTGTGCCACAAACTCTTGGTCAGCAAGTTCATAAGCCTTTGTCGCTAACGTATCATAGTTGAAAGGACGCAAAATAAGTGTAAGAGGAAGTTCTTTACTCACATCCACAAACACCAAAAGTAAGGCTGTCAGCATAGCAGGACGAAGCAGAGGCAACGTAATTTTGAAAAACGTTTGGATAGCATTTTTTCCTAGCATTCTTGAAGCAGCCTCCAATGAATTTCCAATCTTCAAAAGCTGGCTTTCAATAGGTTGAGCTCCCACAGCTAAAAAACGAACAGAATAGGCATAAATTAGAGAAATGACTGTACCAGAAATCAGCAAGCCTACTTTTATGTCAAAACTATTCAACAAAAAAGAATACAGTTTCTTATCAATCCACAAAAATACCCCCAACACTCCCACAGCTATCACAGCCCCCGGAACGGCATAACCCATAGTAGCAATTCGGCTGATAAATTTTGTTGTATTTGCTTGAAGTCTTGAAACTGTTCTATTTTTGACTTCCCCACCAACGATATAGTTCTTATTTTTTTTCTGAAAAAGACCTAATAAAATAGCTACTACCAAAACCACAAAAGCACTCAAAAAGGAAAGTGTAATAGTATGAGAAATCAAATTATAGATTTCTTCATTCAAAACTTTATCTATTCCCTTATCTTGAAATTCTTTGATTGTCCAAAAAATAAGCTGCAAAACAGGAAAACCAAAAGCCAAACAAAATACCAAAAGACAAAAACTAAAAGCTAAAATTTGCCAAACAAAACCTAACTTTTTTCGTGGCATAGGTGTCGTATTTTTATCATCTGAAAAAGCCATTCTACCACGCTGATTTCTTTCCAAAGCCACCAATAAAATAATCCCCCCAAAAAGACACAATGCTAGACGAAGAGCAGCTTTTACGTCTCCAAATTTTGCCCATGCACTGAAAATTCCTGTCGTAAAAGTCTGAATGCCATAATACTTGAATGTTCCGTATTCATTCAAAACTTCCATCATCACAAGCAGAAGTCCTCCAAAGATAAACGGACGAGCAAGTGGCAAAACGACTTTAAAAAATGTATAAAAAGAAGATTTCCCAAGCATTTTGGAAGCCTCCCAAACACTGCCTAACTGATTGGAAAAAGCCGTTCTACTAACTGCATAGACATAAGGATAAAGTGCCAAAGAGAGAATAAAAATACCTCCAAAATCAGACATGATTGGTATAGAAGGCAGACCGTTTTCTCTTAGAAATATTCCTACTGCACCTGTATAAGACAAACTAGCAGCGTACGTATAAGCCAAAATATAAGCTGGAATTGCAAGTGGCAACACCAAAGACCACTGAAAAAATCTACGTCCAAAAAAATCAGTAGTAGAAACCAGCCAAGCCGTCGGAACACCCAGCAAAAGTACGCCTATACTTACTCCCAAAAGCATTTTCAAAGAACCTAATGTATAATCTAGCAAAAGATTTTTAGCAATATGATTCCAAGCTGTACTACTTTCTCCGTCAAATGCCGTAAAAAGATACAAAATGGGCATACTCCACACTAAAAGCAACAGGATTGCTAAAAAAGAAGACAAAAAAGAAGAAAAAAAGGATTTTAAGCTAGGCATTTGTAAAAATATAAATACTTTTTGCTAATTTTGTAAGCATATCAATTTATCTTGCAAAGATAAAGAACTGTTTTTCGAAACCCTAAGGGTTTTGAAAACCCTCAGGGTTTAAATTGTAGAATTTTGTATTTTCGTACTCAAACATATTCTTCCATATTGCCATTGCTTGTGTCTCCACAAGCAAGCACAACAACTAAATACTATGCTCAAACATTTGCTTATCGATAATTATGCGCTCATAGAGCATTTAGAAATTCAGCCTGACACTAACCTAAATGTCATTACAGGTGAGACAGGAGCGGGAAAATCTATCTTGCGTGGTGCGCTTGGGCTGTTGGCTGGAAACCGAGCAGATACAAAGGTACTTCTCAATCCAGATGGAAAATGTGTCATTGAAGGAACATTTGATATTACAAATTATAACCTTCAAAAAATATTTGAGAAAGAAGATGTAGAATATGACACTACCTGCATTATTCGTAGGCAAATTGCGCCTAATGGGCGTTCAAGAGCTTTCATTAATGATATGCCTGTTTCCTTAGATTCTTTAAAGAGAATTTCTGTTCGTCTGATGGACATTCACGCACAGCACGACACGATGCAGCTTTTTTCAAATGATTATCAAAGAGACGTTTTAGATTTGTATGCCAATACCAAAACACTTTTAGAAATCTATGGACAAGAATATCGTCAGTACAGAAAAGTTATAAAAAAATATGAAGAGCTAAAAAATGAGGAAATTAGGCTTCGAAAAGAGTACGATTACAATATGCACCTTTTAGAAGAACTAGAAAAGGCAGATTTAGAAAAGATAAATAAAGAGGAACTAGAACAAGAATTAGAACGCCTAGAGAATGTAGATTTCATACGAACGCAAATGTCGATTGCCTACAACTCACTCGCAGACGAGGAATATTCAGCCGAAAATATTTTGAGAGAAGCCGTACATGCGCTTTCCAAAACAAGTTCGTTTTCGCCAGCTTTTGAAGCCTTGTATGAGCGTTTGAATAGTGCCATGATAGAAATTCAAGATATTTCAAAGTCTATTGAATCAGAATCGGAAGAGTTGGTAGTAGATGATGAAACAGCAGGTGTTGTAAAACAGATTTTGAGTGCTTTATATCATTTGGAAACTAAACACAACGTTCAAAGTCCAGAAGAACTGATTGCTATTCGTGATGAAATAGCTGAAAAAGTGAAGAAAGTAGAGAATTTTGATGATGACTTAAAAGACCTCAAAGAAGAAATAGCAAGAAGCAAAGCCTACTTGACAGACCTTGCAGCACAGCTTACCGAACAAAGAAAATCCGTTGTAGAAGATACGCAAAACCAAATCAATTATCTTTTGGGCGAACTTGGAATGCCAAATGCTCGTTTTCAAATTGAAATCACACCTATTCCACTTAGTCCGTCGGGGGCAGATTTAGTAGAATTTTGGTTCTCGGCAAACAAAGGAATTTCTCCACAGCCGTTGAAAGATGTCGCTTCTGGGGGAGAGTTTTCTCGTTTGATGCTTTGTATAAAATATCGTTTGGCAAAACATATTTCATTGCCTACTCTTGTTTTTGATGAGATTGACACAGGTATTTCTGGAGAAATTGCCCTTAAAATGGGTAAAATTATTCAAGATATGTCCAAAACACATCAAATCTTAATTATCAGCCACTTGCCACAAGTCGCTTCACAGGGAAGTTCACATTATTTTATTTATAAAGATAATTCAGCAGAACGCACTGTTTCAAAAATCAAAAAACTTTCAGCCGATGAGCGTGTCAGAGAAATTGCTCAAATGATTGGAGGCTCTACGCCAAGTACGAGTACGTATAATAGTGCTAAGGAGCTTTTGCAGGAAAAATAAGTGTGCAAATTATCATAATAACATGAAAAAGAATAATACAAAAGTACCTAATTATGATAAGTTCATAATACCAACCTTAAAAGCATTGAAAAATCTTGGAGGTTCTGGTTCTATTGACGAAATCAATGAAGCTGTGTATTTAGTTGCCAACTTATCAGAAGATATATTGGAAGTTCAGCACGATGAAAATGGTGTACAAAGTGAAGTGGATTATCGTCTTGCTTGGGCAAGAACCTATTTAAAGAAATATGGCATCATCGAAAATTCCTCTCGTGGTGTATGGTCTTTGATAGATAATGAACTAAATCCAAAGGACTTTAACTCTGATGAAATTGTAAAAAAAGTAAGGGAAATAACTTATCAAGAGAGAAAAAAGAAAAATACAGAAATTAAAGATGAAGCTAAAGAAGAAGTTGAGGATAACATAGACTGGAAAGAAACTCTCATAGCAACTATTTTAAGAATTGAGCCTGCTGCTTTTGAAAGGCTTTGCCAAAGAGTGCTTAGAGAAAGTGGTTTTGTCCAAGTTGAGGTTACTGGCAAAAGTGGTGATGGAGGTATTGATGGAAAGGGAATTGTCAGAATCAGTGGCTTTTTGAGTTTTCATGTATTTTTCCAATCTAAAAGATATAAAGGGTCTGTTAGTTCTAGTGAAATTAGGGACTTTAGAGGTGCAATGCAGGGAAGAGCAGACAAAGGATTATTTATTACCACAGGAAATTTTACTAGAGAAGCTGTAAAAGAAGCTACCCGAGATGGCGCACCTCCTATTGACTTGATTGATGGAGATTTATTATGTGATAAATTGAAAGAATTATCATTAGGCGTAAAAACTGAATTGATAGAAGAAGTTTCAGTAAATACGGAATGGTTTAGTAAAATATAAATTAAAACCTTGAAATATATAATCACTCAATCCAACAAAGAAACTATCTCCTCCACACTTTTCTCCAAATTAGAAATATTCGGATTTGTCTTGCCTATTACCTTTATTCCACTATAAAAGATATAAAAAAGTGAGGCTATGGCTTCAAGGTTTTTAGAATCAGAAATTTCTCCTGTTTCTACTCCTTTTCTTAGCAATCCTAAGAAAAAGGCTTCAAATTCTTCTCGGTTTTGGATAGCTACTTCTAAGATATTTTGGTTGTTGGGAACAAGCTCAGTTGTGCAGTTTACCACAAAACAACCTTTTTGAGCTTCTTCTGTTTTTGTGTGTATAGCTTGCAAAAAAAGCATTTTTATACCTTCTTTTACAGACTTTTGCTTAGAAAAAAAATCTCTAATAATTGCTTTATTCTTATTTCTATATTCTTGTAATGCTTTTTGAAATAGCTCTTCTTTTCCTCCAAACGTATCGTAAAGACTAGCTCTATTTATTTTGAGTTCGTTTACCAAATCTTGAATAGAAGTCGCATGAAAACCCTTTTTCCAAAACAAATGGGTTGCCTTTTCTAGTATTTCATCTTCATCAAATTGCTTTTTCCTTGCCATAACGTAATTATTTTTATCTAAAACTATCTAATAAAACAACGATGCACCCCAAAACATTGTTTGGAGTGCATCAAAATATCCTGCAAGTTACCTAAAATTTAGTTTTGATTTGCTAAAATAGGATTTACATTGATACCTCCATCAATATTGTATTCTGCGCCTGTAATAAACCAAGCATCATCAGAAGCTAAGAAACTAACCAGTTTGGCAATGGCTTCTGGAGAACCAAATTGCTTGAGTGGAATACGTTGCTGCATCGCTCCTGCAAAGCCATTCAAATCTTCTTCCGACATTCCTGTTTTTCCAAAAATAGGTGTACTTACAGGCCCTGGGTTTACAGCATTTACACGGATTTTTTGTGGTGCAAGTTCGCTCGCAGCCGTTCTTGTGAAAGAGTTGAGTGCAGCCTTTGATGCTGCATAAATGGCTGTACTAGGCATTCCAGTATAAGCGTTTACTGAAGAAAGATTAATTACAGAAGCATTTTTATTCAAAATAGGTAAGAATTTTTGTAGTGTAAATACAGCTCCTTTGAAATTAATATCCATCATAGAAGTATAAGCCTCTTCTGAAATATGTCCGAGTGGTGTAGGAAGAAAAATACCTGCATTAATGAAAAGCACATCTACTTTCCCAAACTGATTTTTCACTGTTTCTACCAAATAGTCAATATCTGAAAGTTTTGATTGGTCAGCCACAATACCTGTTGTACCTAGCTTTTCAGAGGCTTCTTTTATACGGTCTTTGTTTCTCCCTGTAATAATAACTGTTGCGCCTTGCGCTACAAATTCTTCGGCAGTAGCATAACCGATTCCACTATTTCCACCTGTTACGACTGCGATTTTTCCTGCTAAATTTGACATTTGAATAAGATTTAAGAATAAATTGAATTGAAAAATTTCATTTTGGAACAATTGTTCCTTTATTGATTTTTTTAGAACGTTCATTCCAAAACAAAGTTTTGTTGTTTCTAATTATTAACATTTGATAACACTTTACCCTAAATCCTAAACAAATTGTATCAAAACTTCCTCAAATAAAATTATCTTTACAAATTAATACATCATCAACATTTTTTTCTAATGATAGATATTTCTCAAATTCCTTCGCCTTGTTTTGTTTTGGAAGAGCGACTCCTTCGCCGAAACTTAGAAATTTTAGATAGCGTTCAGAAACGCACAGGAGTGCATATTATTTGTGCCTTAAAAGGTTTTTCAATGTTCAGTACTTTTCCTTTGGTACGTCAATATTTACACGGCTGTACGGCAAGTTCACTTTATGAGGCTCGTTTGGCTTTTGAAGAATTTGGGGAAGAAGTTCACGCCTACGCACCAGCCTACACAGAAAAAGAATTTGATGAATTGATGACCTATGTCAATCATATTACCTTCAATTCACTTTCTCAGTATGAGCGTTTTAAGGATAAGTTAGTTCAAAACGAAGCTAAAACGGGTAAAAAAATATCGGCAGGTTTGCGTATCAATCCAGAGTACTCAGAGGTGGAAACAGACTTGTACAATCCTTGTGTGCCAGGTTCTCGTTTCGGACTTACATTTGATAAACTAGGAGAAAACTTGCCAGAGGGAATTGAAGGCTTGCATTTTCATACGCTTTGCGAACAAGGTTCGGACACGCTAGAACGTACACTGATACATGTAGAGGAAAAGTTTGGACACCTTTTGCATCAATGTAAATGGCTCAATATGGGTGGAGGGCATCACATTACAAGAAAAGATTATGATGTAGAGCTTTTAGTAAAACTTTTGAACAGAATTAAAGACAAATATAATGTTCAAATTATCTTAGAACCAGGGGAAGCTGTCGGTTGGCAAACAGGATACTTAGTTTCTTCTGTGCAAGACATTATTGATAGCAGAGGAATTGACGTAGCTATTTTAGATGTTTCTTTTACAGCACACATGCCAGACTGCTTAGAAATGCCATACAAACCAAAAATTTGGGAGGCAGAAGATGCTTCACCAAGTTCGAAGAGTGAAGGAAAACATGTGTATCGTTTTGGAGGTTCTACCTGCCTAGCTGGAGATTTTATTGGAATGGGAGACTATGCTTTTGAAAAGGAATTAAAAATTAATGACAAAATTATCTTTGATGATATGATTCATTACACGATGGTCAAAACTTCTACTTTCAATGGAGTTCCTCATCCAAGTATTGGCATTTGGAAGGAAGATAATACTTTTCAGCTCATTAGAGAAATTGGCTATGAGATGTTTAAGAATAAACTTTCATAGAGCATAAAAAAACACTCTGTAAAAATAATACAGAGTGTTTTTTTATAATTCATAAGAATTATGATTAGTCACAAGTCAAAAACTCAAGTGCAGTTTCGAATGAAGCAAGGTCAGTACCTTCACCACAACCTGAAATATAAGCTTGTAGAGCAGCCTTGTAAGCATTACACTTCTCAACATTAGAAGGATCTGATGCGTACGCTTGACTTGTTGTTTGTACTTTACTTGCCAATGCTCCACAATCAGTTTCTTCTTCGTCTTTCTTACAAGAAGTGAAGACAAATGTACAAGCTAATGCAGCTACTAATGCAATTCTAGAGAAATCTTTAACTAATTTCATTTTGAAATATATTTTAATTTAGTAAGTTAAACTGCTTACAATTAAGCAATTATGTTTAGTATAGCGAAAAAACAACACTATGTTTTTTGCTTTTTTTAAAAGAAAAAATCTTTATTTATGCAAAAATACTACATTTATTCTTACAAACAAATTTTAATGTATTTTTTTCTTATATCGCCTTACTTACAATATTTTTTTTAACCTGCAAAGTTATTAAATACAGTCTTTAGTTGATAAAAAATGATCCATTTTATTCTATGGCATCACAGAGACACGTATTCATATCATCTATTTTTAGCACAAAAGGAATATTTAAACACAACAAACTCAAATTTCACACTTTTTTTATTCGTAAAAATTGAGTTTTTTTGTAAGTTGTAGAAAACTTCACAAAACTTCTTTTTTAGTATGAATAAATCGCTACATTTTTCTTCACTGTCTCTATTTTTTGCAGTTCTATTTTTCATTTCGTCTTCACTTTTTATTTCTTGTAAATCTTCACAACAGGCTACAAATAACAATACACAAGATTCTACTCATACAAACAATGAATTTCTTGTACCAATAGAAGAATCTGAAAATCAGTTTAAAAAAGACCTTCCAGAACCTCTGTGGAAACCCAAAAAAGGAGAATATCATGCTACCCAAACCAAGATATTTGATTTAATTCATACAAAATTAAATATCACACCAGACTGGGAAAATCAATGGATTTACTCAACAGCAACCCTAACTGTTCAGCCTTATTTTTATTCTCAAAATAAAATTGATTTAGATGCAAAAGGATTGGCTATCGAATCTATCAAACTTTTGGCTGGAAGTTCAAAAAACGAGACTACAAAACCTCTACGATGGGATTATGATGGAACTTTATTAACTGTTCGTTTGGATAGAGAATACACAAAAGAAGAAAAAATTACGATAGAGATAAGCTACATTGCCAAACCCAACGAGGCTATTTGGACAAACAGCGTTCTTTCAAACATTGAAGAAGAAGGCTTCTTTTTTATCAATCCAGAAGGCAAAACCAAAGGAAAACCAAGACAAATTTGGACACAAGGCGAGACTTCAAACAATGCTATGTGGTTTCCTACCTTTGATGCTCCTAATTTTAGAGGTACACAAGAAGTTTATATCACAATAGCTGATTCCTTACAAACACTTTCTAATGGAAGGTTAGTTTCTTCTCAAAAAAATGGAGATGGAACTCGTACTGATTATTGGAAAATGGAAAAACCTCACTCGCCATATCTTACAATGGTTGCAGTAGGAGAGTTTGCTGTTGTTGAAGACAAATGGAAGGATATTCCTCTATATTATTATACTGAAAAATGGCATGCTCCGTATGCAAAAGATGTTTTTGGCAAAACGCCTGAAATGCTAGAGTTTTATTCTAATTATTTAGATTACAAATATCCTTGGAGCAAATACGCTCAAGTGATTGTCCGTGATTATACGTCTGGAGCAATGGAAAATACGAGTGCTTCTGTTTTTATGGAAGGACTTTTAGTAGATAAACGTTCTATTGAAGACCACAACTGGGAAGGAATTATTTCACATGAGCTTTTTCATCAGTGGTTTGGTGATCTTATGACAGCCGAATCGTGGGCAAACTTAGCCATGAACGAATCTTTTGCTAACTACGGAGAGTATCTTTGGTTAGAACACAGCAAAGGAAAAAAAGAAGCCGACCAAAGCCTTGCCAATGATAAAACAAGTTATTTTAGAGAATCGCAGGCAAAGAGAGAGCCTATCATTCGTTATTTCTACACAAGCGAAAACGATATGTTTGATTCTCATTCATATTCAAAAGGTTCAGTTATTTTGAATATGTTGCGCCAAGAGATTGGAGATGAAGCCTTTAAGGTTACTCTTCAAAAATATGTCAAAGCAAATGCGTTTAAGTCTGTTGAACTTGATAACTTTAGACTTATTGCAGAAGAAGTTACAGGAAGAGATTTAAAATGGTTTTTCAATCAATGGTTTTTGGAAGCAGGACATCCAGAATTAACTATTTTACAAGATTATCAAGACGGGACACTTAAACTAACCATTACCCAAACTCAAGATTTACGCTACTCACCTACCTATCTCTTACCTTTAGAAATTGATATTTGGGAAAATGGAAAATCTACAAGACACAAATTCATTTTGGAAAAAACTGAACAAAGTTTTGAATTTAAAACAGAATCAAATCCAGAACTCGTTGTTTTTGACCCAACAGGTTATCTCTTAGCTCAAATAAGTCAGGATGAAAAATCGGCAGCAGAATGGCGTTTGCAAGCAAAATATTACGATAATTATATTCCAAAAAGGAAAGCGTTATATAATTTAGCAGCTTCTGTGGGCAATGACACAACATTTAATTTATTAATGGAGGTAGCAAAAAACAATGATTTTGGAGCATACAGAACACAAGCCATTCGCTCACTAGGAGAATATAACCTTGAAAATATTGAAAATCCGACGTCTGATGAAGTAACTCAAAAACTGACAGAGCTTGTCAAACTTCTGAAAGACATGGCAAAAAATGATAAGGACAACCTTACACGTGCTTCAGCCATTGATGTTATTTCTCAATACGGAGCTTTTCCAGAACTTTGGGAAGAAACATTAAAAGACTCTTCTTACTTTGTAATTAGCAATACTATGTATTCTCTGATGAATGCCTATGGAGCAAATGCACTTTCAAAAGTAGAGCCTTTGGAAAGCATCGAAGAGCGTCATGTTGTTTATGGATTGGGAGAATATTATTCGCTTATTGGTGTAGAAGGAAAATATGATTGGTATGTCAAGAATTTAGACCGAATTTCGGGTACAGAAATGAGTTACTTTCTAAATCACTTTACACAATATCTTATCAATCAGCCTAAAGAAGTTCAGAAAAAAGGGATTGAATATCTGACCTATCAATCCAAAACTAATTCAAATGTCCAAACTCGTAAAGATACATATCAAGCTCTAAGCGTTTTGAGCAATGCTTTGGAAGAAGAAGCTAAATTAGAACTAGAAATTGAGCAAAAGATGGCAGATATTAGAAATGAAGAAAAAGACCGAAGAGTAGCAGAGTTTCAAGAGGCTTTAGGCTTTTAATTTTACCCTTAATGATGGCTTTAGTCCTTAATTGAATTTTACAAACCATAAAAAATTATGAAATATATTATTCTTATATTTATAGTATTATTTTGCTTTGCTTGTGATGCACCTTCAAAAAGTCATGCAAGTACAGATGATTCTGTCTCTACAAATACAGAAGTAGAAAAAACAGAAACTAAAATCATTGAAAAACAAACTATAAAAGTAAGTACAGACGAAGTAGTTTTTAAAGCCTTCGGTACAGAACCGTTTTGGAATGCAGAAATTCGTAAGAGTGGAATTTTATTTTCTAAATTTGGATTAGATTCTATAACTTTTAGTTATGTAGAGCCAAAAGCAGCCGAAGGCAGATTGATAGAATCTCATTATACTTATTTCTTAGAAGATGAGTATGGAAAACCAGCTCAATTAGTAGTAAAGAATGGCTATGAATGTGCTTGTTCGGATGGAATGTCAGACAAAGATTATAAGTATCACGCTTTTTTCTTATACGACAATCAGATGTTTGAAGGCTGTGGCGAAAGTTCACTTAACAGTAATGAGTAGGCAGTTTAATTTCACTTGGAAATTATATGTCTTAAAATCGTTTCAGCTACTGATATTAAAATCAACTATTTATAGATTCTACTGGTAACTAATAACTGTTTACTGGTAACTGAAAAAAATATGTCAAAAATTCAAAATACATTTAAGCACGTAGAAGAAGAACAGGAAATCAAAATTCCTACAAAACGAGGTTTTTGGCGAAACTTAGCTGAATGGGATTTTACTATCGACCAAGATTTTTTGTTTCGTATAATGCCTTATGTCTTGTATGTTTCTTTCTTTGGAATCATCTACATTGCAAATCGTCATTATACAGAAAGAGTAGTAAGGGAAGTTACTCGTCTGCGCCAAGAAGTAGAAGAACTACAAATTGATTATCACGCCCTACAAACTCGTTATGTCTATGATAGTAGAAGACAAGTAGTAGCAAAAAAAGCACAGCGTTTGGGCTTGAAAGAAAGAGAAAAACCACTTATCAGAATTGAAGAAAATAGTAAGTGATAAAATATTTATTCAAACAAGGCTAAACGATAGCTCGGTGTAGCCAATTATAAATTTTACTGGTAACTGATAACTGTTTACTGATAACTGAAAAAATGGCAAAAACAGGAATAAGAAGATATATACTCGCTCGTGTCAGAATTGCTTTTTTAGTCGTCTCACTTATTGCTTTAGTGATTGTCTATAAAATGATGAGCATTCAGATAGTGGAGGGCGAAAAATGGAGTAGCAAAGCTAGGGGCGTAGAGATGCGAGACGTACAACCCACTAGAGGAAGTATTTTGGCAGATGATGGAAGCCTTTTGGCTACTTCTTTGCCTTTTTATCGTGTGGCAATTGACCCTACTGTGGCTGATAGTGCTGTTTTTGAAAGTGGGATAGATTCTTTAGGAATACTTTTATCTGATTTCTTTAAAGAACACGAACCAAGCTATTATGTCAATCTTTTAAGAGAAGACCGAAAAAACGACAAAAAATATCATATTCTAAGCCGAGAACTTATTAGCCACGAAGAATATAAAAAACTCTCCCAATTTCCCATTTTTAGAGAAGGAAGAAATAAGGGAGGTGTAATTTATGAGCAAACAGACAAACGTTTTCTGCCTTTCAATGACCTTGCAAGACGTACTATAGGTTTTGTAACCGACGAAGATTCTACACAATCTTTGAATGGTAGAGGATTGGAATATAGTTTCAATAGTGAGTTACAAGGCGTTGCAGGAGAAGCTCTTTATGAACTCATTGCAGGTGGTTTTTGGAAACCAGTTGATGACATGTCGCAAGTCAGACCCAAACCGGGGATTGATATTCAAACAACGATTGATATAAACTTACAAGATACAGTTCATCAGATTCTGCAAAATGCGCTTCGCCAATACAAAGCTGAATATGGCTCTATTATTTTAATGGAAGTAGAGACTGGAAAAATAAAAGCTCTTGTCAATTTAGGAATTAACTCTAACGGTTCGTATGTAGAAAACAATAATTATGCTGTTGGAGATATGGGACTTGCCGAACCTGGGTCGACATTTAAGCTTATGTCTATGGCTGCTCTTTTTGAAAATGAGGACATTCCTATTTCATTGAAAGATAGCGTACAAACAGGTGACGGCGTTCATAAATATTATGATGATGCCATTATGCGTGATGTTTCTGCACTAGGAAAACTAAGTGTACAAGAGGTTTTTGAAAAATCTTCCAATGTAGGCATGTCACTTTTGGTATGGAAATATTTTCGTAAAGACGAGCAAAAATATGTGGATTATCTCAAAAAATTTGGTCTTAATCGTCCTTTAGGTTTTCAGATGGCTGGAGAAGCACAACCTTATCTAAAATCCCCTTCCGATTCTTCGTGGAGTGGAAGTACACTGCCTTGGATGTCTATTGGATATGAGCTAAAACTCTCTCCTCTGCAAACATTATCTTTTTACAATGCGATTGCAAACAATGGCGTAACTGTTCAGCCAATTATTGTCAGTCAGACTCGCCAAGCAGGAAAAGTCTTGAAAAGTTTTGAAAATACAACAACAAAAAAAGAAATTATTTCAGACAAAACAGTCAAGATTTTACAAACGATGTTGCGTGGTGCAGTAGAAAATGGAACAGCTAAAAAAATTAATACAAAAACCTATCAGATTGCAGGAAAAACAGGAACAGCCGAAAAAGTTAGAAACGGAGAATATACCGAAGACCACTACACTTCCTTTGCTGGATATTTCCCTGCCGATAATCCAAAATATTCTTGTATCGTTGTGATTGATGACCCAAAAACAGACAAGCGTTATGCAGCCGAAGTAGCTGCTCCTGTTTTTCGTCAAGTTTCAGATGTGGTATATCAACGTTATTTGCACAAACCTCTTTCAGAGGTTGAAGCGACAGCAATGGATAGTTTGCACATGCGTTTGCCATTTATTCGTGCTGGCTACCGTCCAGATTTGGATTTGGTATGTTCGCAGTTAGGCATCAAAACGCAGAACCAAACAGCTCAACAATGGGTAAAAACCAAAGTAGCTACTGATACAGTTATGTGGATAGACAATCAAGCTGCTGCAAGTCTGATTCCAGATGTGCGTGGAATGCGTTTGCGTGATGCGCTGTATTTATTGGAAAACTTAGGAATGCAAGTCGCCTTTGAAGGCAAAGGGAGAATTGTCTCACAATCTCTCAACCCAGGAGGAGCAATTCAAAAAGGAAAAACAATTTATTTGAAGTTGAAGGAGTAGATGAAAAGAATAACTATCTTATTTTTATTTTCTGTTTGTCTATTTTCATGTAAAGATAAACCACAGCCTGTCCAAAAATGGCTTTCTGAAATAGAAAGTAAAGACATGCAAGAAAGAGCAACAGATGTATTAGAGAAAATTTACAACTCAACAGCTTATACAGTTACAGAAAAGGATAGTTTATCACAAATTCATGTAGAATTAGCAAATTGCAAATTACCTGATTCTATGAATGACATAACAGCTTTGTTTTATGGATTATATGATTTGAGTAGAGTAAATAATAACCCAAAGTTTAAAACGATAGCTTTTCTATCACGTAATTACCAAAAAGATTCAGTAGTAGGAAGAGCTGCTGTACGAATGATTATAGACACTTCAAAAATAGATTTTGGTCGCTATTTTCCTGCTCACTATAAAGATATTTCAAAAAATAATTTCAAAAGTGAAATTGAACCGTCTGCAAAACTTAAAGAACTTGAAACCAAGTTGCTCTCTTATTTGGATGTTTATCCAATTATGATTGATGATAAGCGTGCTGATTCTATTGGAATGATAAGTAAACTATTAAAACAAGCCTTGAAAGAGCCAAATGGCTTTAAATATGGTTTACCCCGTTATGTTGAAAAAGAAGGGATTATTATTTCTGATGATGGAAATTTTCGTATTTATACGTTTAGTTATAATCAAGGTTGGAACAATCGGTCTGCAATAGCTTATGGAGTTTATCGCTTTTCAGAAGATGTTATTATTACAGAAGACATATCTACTTTCAAATTTGAACATGAATATCAAAACGAAAAAGGAGAGTTAGAAACAAGCGAAGAAAATTTTTGGGCTTTACCTATTACAATTTTCAAAGTTGAAAGAGAAGGAAACCCTTTGTATGTAGTAGTGTATGATTATATTGGAGGAGGAATGGATAGTTGGTTTGTAGTTGTTCAAGGTTTTGAAATAAAGAAGGGAAAAATAGTGCGTTGTAAGGATTGTATTGCAGGGAAATCTTCAAGGAGTTTTGCAAAATACAGTAGAATTTATTGGATATTACCTGCTTATGACAAACAAAAAAAAGAACTTAGTTTTAACACTAGACCTTTTTACCCCAATCGTTATCCTTACTTTGATTTGCCGAATGGAAAATTAAATCCTATTTCATCAGCAGAAGAGAGAGAGTTAAATAAAACTAGAAAAGGTGGAGGAAAATTTATGGAAAGAACAACGTTAAAATGGAATGGCACACAGTTCGAAATTATTCCTTTTGATATTCGTTATTGTAAATAGAAAACGCACAATCATCTACTAACCTTCAAACCATAATGAGTTTGCTCAAATTGAAGAATAAGGAAGAGTAAACTTAGATAAGTTTTTTGCGTTAAGTTAGAAGAACTTTAAAATTATAATTTATGAACACGACTTATTTAGTTGATACAGAAGGAAATAAAATAGCTGTACAAATTCCGATAGCCGAATGGAATTTGATGGAAGAAGAAATACAAAAATTGCGTAAAAAACTAGAAGTTTTGCAAGGAATAAAAGACGCTGTTGCAGAAGTAAAAACTGCTCGTCAAGAAGATAAAAAACTCCAATCTTTAGATGATTTCTTAAACGAATTTTAAACTATGCCTAATGAAGTTGTAATTAGTGAAAACTTTAAGAGAGAAGCTAAGAAGTTTTTGAAGAAATATGCCTCACTAAAATCTGAACTTGCAGAGTTGGCGCAAGAATTAAAAGATAATCCCAAGTTAGGAACTCAAATCCTAGAAAATGCTTACAAAATTAGACTTGCTTGCAAAAGTAAAGGAAAAGGCAAAAGTGGAGGGTTTCGTATTATTACCTATTTAGAAGAAATAGAAGAAGACGAAGTAGATATATTGATTACACTTCTTTCTATATATGATAAATCTGAAACAGATACTATCTCAAACTCACAAATAAAAGCCATCATTGAGTCTTTAGATGATGAAAAATAAAAAACTCCTTCAAAATCAAGAAGATTTCAAAGGAGTTTTCTATATATAAATTTCACTAAATCTTAGTTAGACGAAGCTGTTAAAGCCTTTGCTAAGTCAATTTTTCCCCAACCAAAGTTTGAATTACGACTTGGGTAATAACTTGCCGAAACTTTAAGTTTATTCAACACTTGATTTCTTGAAAGATTTGGGTTTGCCGACCAAACCAACGTTGCCATTCCAGCAGTCTGTGCTGTGGCTACCGACGAACCTCCTACTGTTGCAGGAACATCTCCAGACATCGCTAAAGTAAGTGGATTACGACCATTCGAAGCCTTTTCCATTACTACTACAAAATCAACTTTTGAGCCGTCGTGGCAATTACCACAACGCTGCATATTGTCTTTTACACCTGTTACAGCTACTGTTTCGTTCATTGTTGCAGGGAAAATAACACCAAACCAACCCGAAGACCAGCCAAATGAAGTTCCTGCTGCACAGAACATCAAAACACCTCTGTTATAAGCATAACGAATAGCATCAGCGATTTGAGAACTACTTGTAACTCGTCCTAAAGACATACTTGTAACACGAATATCTGAACGATTACCAGCAATTACATACGCATCTGAAACGCCTTTTGATTCTCTTGAACCTTCAATCACTACATCTTCTGCTGCACGAACTGAAACCAAATTTGCATTGTAAGCAATTCCTGCTGCATTTCCATCTGTACCACGAGGCGCACCCAAAGCACCCGTCATTGCTGTTCCGTGTCCACATCCATCATCTGGAGTTTCTGGACTACCAATAGGAATACCCCAAAATGTATCTCTTGGAAGTGTTACTAATTTTTCTATACTTCTGCCTTGCGAAAGCCCTTGGTTAAACCCACTTCCATAATTATTTTGCCCAAAACTTACTCCTGTGTCAATAATCATGGCTGTTATGCCACTTCCAGAAGCTGTATTCCACGCTTGTGATATATTATGAAAATTGTGATTCCAAGAACCTTTTGCATTTGGAGATAAATTAGTATAATCTACTCCATTAATTAATCCATTCTCTGGATTGCTTCCATCACATCCACTACTAGAAAGTTCTTTGTTGAGTTGGTTAGCTCTACTTACATTTGGCTCATATCCCATCGGTTCTGCATAACGCACAAAATCCGAGTTGCGAAGCATCGCTAATGTATTTGGGTTTTTAATAACTACATCTAAAACAGGAAGAGTATTTTCTTCAAAGGCAATCAATTCTTCACGCTTTATATCTGGATTGAGTTTGCGTTCTGATTCGAAAATCATATCCAAAACATAGTTTTTTGCATCATTCCACTCACCTTCATTAATATTTATCTTGTCAATAATGGTACGAATATCTTTATCTTGCCCTTTAGGTTTAAAACCTACTGACAAAACGCCGTCTGACATAGAAAGAGCATTCCAAATAATTTGCTCTGACTGTTTGTTCCAATCAAAAGAACCATCTTTCTTAACAGTTTTCCAAATATGACTATCTAAGTCAGAACGATTGATAGCAGCGTGTTCGATGACTTGTTCTGTAATCATTTCAGATTCATTCTGACAAGAAAACATCATAAAAGCTGCAATCGCCAAAGGAGAATAGCGTCGGACAAGTGACTTCGAATTGAAAAAATAAGTTTTCATTTGTAAAAGGTATTTATGTTTGTGTGTTAGGTCAATAAAAATTAATTGACTGATTCTAAGGGCAAATATAAAAATATATCTTAAAAAAAGTGATGCAAGCCGAATATTTTTTCAAAAAAATTAATTTTACCCAAATTTAATATTTGATTAACTCAAGTGTAATTATTGGTTTTGTACAAAAAAGCTCGTTTTTTCACTTCCCAATACAGTATTAGAAAAGTAATTCCAAAATTTGCTATTTATTCTGTTCTAACATTCTATACAAAATTCAAGTTATCAAGGCACTAGATTTTTTAATAAATCCATTTTTTAGACTTACATTATGATACATCCGACAGAAAATAAAATTCCGATTATGGTGGTAGGAAAATCGGTTTACCCAAAACATCCTCCTCATTTATATTCTTCTTCTGATACAGAAAAAGGTTATACACGCAAAAAAAAAGGTGAGAAATTTGTCTATTTGAGTACAAAAGGAAAGCCTATTAAAAGCAAACAAAAACTACTACGTATAGAAAATTTAGGTATCCCTCCAGCGTGGCGCAGTGTATGGATATGCAAAGATAAAAACGGACATTTGCAAGCTGTAGGTAGAGATGAGCGTAACCGAAAACAGTCTATTTATCACCCAGATTGGAACGAGTATAGGAACAAAACAAAATTTTTGAAACTTCAAGAGTTTGGATATTCACTTGCTAGTCTTCGAAGAGCTATAAAAAAAGACCTTCGCAAAAGAACGTGGAACAAAGAAAAGGTAGTTGCTCTAGCCATTGAACTTATGCAAGAAGGACTTTTGAGAATAGGTAGCGACCGTTATCTCAAATCTAATAAAACCTACGGACTTACAACACTTCGTAGAAAACATATCAAAATTGATGAAGAAACAAAACACAAGATTTCACTTTGCTACAAAGCAAAAAGTAACAAAGTCAGAACAGTAAGTATTGCTAACAAATCTCTTATCAAAAAACTAAAAGAATGTGCTGCTCTTTCTGGGCAAGAACTTTTTAGATATAAAGATGAAGATAACAAGTGGCAACGCATCAACTCACATGATGTAAACGAATATTTGGAAGAAAAAATGAAACATCATTTCACAGCCAAAACGTTCAGAACGTGGGGAGCAAGTATTCTTACTTTGGAACTTATCAGTGAAGCAAGAGAAGAAGTAGAAAAAAGTCCACGCAAAAAACTAGAGACTGTTTTGGTTAGAAAAGTAGCTAATAAATTAGGCAATACGGTTACCATTTGTAGAAATTACTACATTCATCCAGAAGTATTGAATGAAACGTTAAATAAATCAGAAAAAGAGATAGAAAAACAGACAGAGAAATTTTTGAAAGCAAAATCAAAGGATAAAACAGAGCTTTCAAAAGACTTTATAGAAAACTTAGACCAGTATTCGAAATACGAATTACAGCTTTTAGCGATTTTAGAAAAATCAGCAGAAAAACTGCATGAGGAATTATTTTGAGCTATTTTTTATCCGTGTTGAATCTGTTAAATCCGTGATATCTGTGTTCCATTTGATAGAACACGGATGCAACCGATGATACAGATAAGCACAGATATTAATTTTATCATTTTTCTAACTACAAAACCAACAAATTACACCCTCTCACATCCGAATAGTCGAAACGTCCCAAAACTTGAAATTCTCCTTTGTGATTGATTTTACCTAAGTCTTGTGTTTCTATGAAAGCACAGCTTTCGACATTGGCAAGGTCTATTACATTTATTGCTCCACTTTGAATTTCAAAATTATTTTCATTTACTTGTTTTAATTCGAAAGGGTCATTTGTATCACGAATCAGAATTTTCAGATAAGCAGGCGTTTGAAACCAAATTTCATCGTTGTTGGTCTTGTTTATTTTTTTTGTTGCGTATCCTTGTGAAAGAAGTTCTGTCATTCCATATTCAGAATCAATAGACGATACGCCAAAAGCATTTTTCAAAACGCTATGAACTTCTTCTCTTACCATTTCTTTTTTTCGTCCCTTCATTCCTCCTGTTTCCATTACAATAATTTCATTTCTACTACCATGTTCTACAAACTGTTTTGTCTTGGGTAATTTATAGCTTGGATAATTTTCTTTTAAAAAATCAGCAAAATCTAGCAGCGCAAACGTAACTCCTAAAAGCAAAATGGGTGTTGAAGGAGTTGTTAAAACAGCTTTATCTATTTCATTTTTTAGTTTTTCATAGTCATAGAGAAAATAATTAGAGTTTGGTTGTGCATTTTTCAAAAAATAATCTACCATATAAATCAGCGAAGAGCCGTCACGTTCTAAATAAGAAGGCAAAAGCGCAAAAATTTGAAAATCAGATAGTTTCCCATATTCTACATACAATTCCTCAAAGATAAATTGACTAGACTTTTCATAAAAACTCAAATCAGAAATAGCATGTTTGCTTCTCTGTGTAATGTCTGTCGTACCACTACTTGTAAAAATTTGCTTCGTCTCTACACTTTCTACTTGAACGTTATGGGATTTAAAAAAGCGAATTGGCAAAAATGGAATTTTATAAATAGAATCTATTTGAGAAATATCAACTCCTAACTTTTCTATATATGATTTATAAATAGGATTGTATTTGGATTGAAAACGAAATAATGATAAGGCTTTTTCTTCAAAGGCTTGTTCATCATTTTTAGGAAGGGAAAAAATCTCTTTTTTAAAACTATTTATAAAATCTTGGTGCATAAATGAATGTAAATGAGCAAATGAAAAACTGCGATAAAGTCTGAGAATCTTAATACAAAACCAAAAATATTCTTTTTCGTTATAAAAAAATACGATTAGAAATGCGCATAAAAATTAAAATTACAATTTTTATTCTCACAAAAAATCACGATACTTGTTAAATTAAGACTTGACCCAAAAGTTTAAGTAAAAATATAATTTAAGAACTACAAAATAACTAGCTAAAAAACTTAGTAATTATAAATAGGACACATTTTTTATGATTGACAATAACATCTATTATACGCCCAAACAAATTGTTGCAGAGTTAGACAAGTACATTATAGGACAACACGAAGCAAAAAGAAATGTAGCTATCGCATTGCGTAACCGTTGGCGACGTATGCATGTTAAATCTGACATGCAGCGTGAAATTATGCCCAACAATATCTTGATGATAGGCTCAACAGGTGTTGGTAAAACTGAAATTGCTCGTCGTTTGGCAAAGGTAGCCAATGCTCCTTTTGTTAAAGTAGAGGCTTCAAAGTTTACGGAAGTGGGTTATGTAGGGCGTGATGTAGAAAGTATGGTCAGAGACTTGGTGGAGCAAGCTGTCAAACTTGTACAGACAGAAAAGCGTGACGCTGTAAAGCAAAAAGCAGAAAAAGCTGTTGAAGATATTATTTTAGATGCACTTATTCCACCTCTCAAAAACAGAAAGCCAACCACTACACCGTCTGCTGTTGGGTTTTCTAATGATGAGATGCCAACTTCAGATGCCGAACTCAATGAAAGAACAAGAGAACGTTTTAGAGAAAAATTACGTGCTGGCGAATTAGAAGATAGAAAAATAGAAATTACCTTAGAATCAAGTAATAACCCTGGTGTGGGTGTTGTAGGTGGAGCAATTGATGAAGTTTCGATGATGAATCTTCAAGAAATGCTTAGTGGCATGCTTCCTAGCCGTTCTAAAAAGCGCAAAGTTACGATAGAAGAAGCTAGAAAATTACTTTTAGAAGAAGAGGCTTACAAACTTATTGATATGGACGAAGTAAAAGCTGAAGCCATCAAGAAAGCTGAAAATTCTGGAATTATTTTTATTGATGAGATTGATAAAGTGGCTTCGTCTAGCAATAAAGGTGGTGGAGTCGATGTAAGCCGTGAAGGTGTACAGCGTGATTTGCTACCAATTGTAGAAGGAAGTGCCGTAACTACCAAACACGGAATTGTCAATACAGACCATATTTTGTTTGTAGCAGCAGGAGCGTTTCACGTTTCGAAACCTTCTGACCTCATTCCAGAACTGCAAGGACGTTTTCCAATTCGTGTAGAACTCAACTCCCTAACTAAAGAAGACTTCTACAAAATCTTGAAAGACCCAAAAAATGCCCTTAGCAAGCAATATGTTGCTCTTTTGGATGCTGAGAATGTAAAACTCACTTATCAGGAAGAGGCATTAGAAGAAATTGCAGATATTGCTTTTCATATTAATACAGAAGTAGAAAATATTGGTGCAAGACGTTTGCATACTGTTATGAGTCATCTTCTGAACGAAATTTTATTTGATGTACCAGATACCATTCCAGCAAATGCTCATGTAGTCATTACAAAAGAAATGGTACAAGAAAAACTTGCAACTCTTGTTAAAAACAAAGATTTAAGTCAGTATATTCTGTAAGTTTATATTCGTAGAGGCTAAGGCATGCCTTAGCCTTACTGTTAATGTAAAGTTATTAGTTAATAATTTCTAGTCATCCATTATCTATCTATCTATGTCGTTAGAACAAACTGTTTTATTTGCTATTTTTGGTGTAATTATAGTGGTGCTTGCCCTTCTCATACGCACCTACATTCCAATTAACTTATGGATTACAGCTATATTTTCTGGTGTTCGTTTAGGGCTTTTGGAACTTGTAGCCATGCGAATCCGAAATGTTCGCCCACGCAAAATTGTTTTGCCTCTCATTAATGCTAGTAAAGCAGGTTTGAAAGAAATAACAGCATCAGATTTGGAGACGCACTTTTTGGCAGGTGGTAGTGTAGAGGAAGTGGTAAAAGCACTCATTGCAGCCGATAAAGCCAACATTGACCTAAGTTTCAAACAAGCTGCAGCCATCGACCTAGCAGGTAGAGACGTTTCAGAAGCCGTACAAATTTCTGTAAATCCAAAAGTAATTACTACAAATGCTGTTACTTCAGTAGCACAAGATGGTATTCAACTTATCACAAAAGCTCGTGTTACGCTTCGTGCTAACATTGCTCAACTTGTCGGTGGTGCTGGTGAGGAAACTATTTTGGCTCGTGTGGGTGAGGGTATCGTAACGGCAGTAGGTTCGTCGCACTCTCACAAAGACGTATTGGAAAATCCAGACCGAATTTCTAAACTCGTTTTGGAAAAAGGATTAGACGCAGGAACAGCCTTTGAAATCCTCTCTATTGATATTGCAGATATTGATGTTGGGGAAAATATTGGTGCAAAACTCCAAATCGAACAAGCTAATGCCGACTTAAGAGTAGCCGAAGCAAAAGCCGAAGAACGTCGTGCAATGGCAATCGCCGTAGAGCAAGAAATGAAAGCCAAAGCACAGGCATCAAGAGCAAAAGTTATCGAAGCAGAGGCAGAAGTTCCAAAAGCTCTTTCAGAAGCCTTACGCACAGGAAACTTCGGAATTATGGACTACCAGCGCTTAAGAAACTTACAAGCTGATACGCAAATGCGTGAATCGATAGCTAATCCAGAAGAAAGAGGTACTCAGCGCAGAAATGATGATGATGATGAGTATTGATTCTCAAAAAAAACTTATTAGTTAAAACAGAAAGGAAAAGGCTTTAGCTTTTTCCTTTTTTAGTAAAAAATGAATTATGTGCCAATCAAAAGAAGGAATAATTTTCTGTACGTGTAAAAATGAAGAGATTGCTTCAAGTTTATATCCAAATATTACTTGGAAATTGTATCGTAGTACAGAACGAATATTAAATTTAGAAAAAAAAGTTATTCTTGGTTTGGCTCTAATGTCTGAGGATATGCTTGAGGAAGATTTAAAAGCAGATACAGTACTTGAATATCTTAACAATGAAGAAGCACAAGTCTTTGATTTTAACTACCAACCAAACAAGGGCGATATATTCTGTTTAGACAAAAAAGAAGAAAAACACACAAAATCTATGCGTTTCTTATATGAAGGTTCTCTTTGGAAAGTGTATGAGGGTATACTTCATGATTATGTGAGTATAGCTGATGGATATATTAGACCTAAAAAATCAGATGAAAAATTAATTACAAAAGATTCGCTATGGACTGATGAGGAATTGGTAGAAAAAGCGAAAAAACATATAGATGAAACTGAACAGTTTTGGAAAAGAATCGAAGAATCTGCCAATAAAAAATCTAAATTTAGAAGATTTCTTGAGTTTTTGGGAATAAAATGAAAAAAGTGTAGGGCAAAGGCTTGCCTTTGACAAATAATAATGTAAATACAGTTAAAGGCGAGCCTTTAACCTACAATAAATACGATTTCATATTCAATTTATGGCGTATAAAATCTATCATCTTCCCAGTTTTCTACATTGGTTTGAATATAATTTGCGATTCTTTGATATGATTTTTCATTTCGGATAATGTGGTCATGAAATCTTTCTTGCCAAGCAGATTCTAATCCTAACCGATTTATGTGTTTTGTAACTCCAGATTTAAAACCTCCAATGATAGAAGAAATAGTATCTTTTCCTTGATTCTGAAATCGTGTTGTTGTGAAATCATCTGTTGTATCTGATTCTATTTCTTGAGGTTTATCTATTGTGATGATGGCGTGTAAATGATTTGGCATAATTACGAATTCCTCTAATTCTAAATATGGTCTGTACATTGGAATTTGATGCCAAAGCACATCTACAATTACTCCAACGTGAGAAAGATACATTTTTTTATCTTTTATTTCTCCGAAAAAATGTTCTTTATTTTTAGTACAAATAGTAATGAAATACGCACCATTCCAACCATAATCCCACCAACTGGCTCTGATAATTGGTCTTCGGTAATTTTTGTCTTTCATTTTTCAAAATCATATTTTACAATTCAGAATGTAGGGCAAAGACTTGCCTTTGATACAAAATAAATATAAGTTGAAGACAAGCCTTTAACCTACAAGATAACAATATTACCTATCAAAATTTTCCTTCCAAACAGAAAAAGCAAGTCGCTGATTTCCATCTTCATCTAAAAGACCTGTGTCTCTCCAAATCAATCCTATATCTTTAGCTTCTTCTGGAAAGAATGGCAATAATCTATCATAATCTCGGTGCGCCCACCAAATAACAAATTCATACTTTTGTTTTTGAGCATTTTTTAAAAGTGTTTCTAAATAGACTTTTTGTTCTGCTTGAGAAGAAGGAATAAAAACATCTAAATTTGGGATAGATAAATTTTGTGCTATGGTGTTGGTTTCAACAAAAGCAATCGGCTTTGAAGTTTGTGAATGGAGAAAATCAAAAGCTGCCTGAAATTCCTCTTCTGTGTGTTTATTCATAATGAATGGATAAAAACTAATGGCTAAAAAGTCAGATTTGCTACTGTATTCTCTTATCTCATTCACAAAATCTGTGGGCTTTTCATACCAGTTATGTAACGTGAATGATTCAGCTATTTTCAAAGATGGATATTTTGTTTTTAAACGACTTCTGATGTTATCTCCAAGCTGCTTGTACTCTTCCCATTTTGTAGGATTATTTTTTTTGAGTTCGTTTACTTCCATAGCCATTACCAAGTAGTTTGGAGAAAGCCTATCTATCAAATATTCTAAATACCTAAAATACCCATTTTCTATATGTTCATCAGAAAGAGAAGTGTAGGTTGGAACTTGTCCATCAAAGTCATTTTCTAGGTCGGTACGCAAGGTGTTCAAAATGCTGACAGAAAGTAGAAGTGGATGAGAATTGATTTTACGATTGACTTTTGAATTTATCTCGTCTGTAAAAGCTGTGGGTAATTCCGTTTGGTTGATAAGAGCATCCCAAGGAATAGTATTGTCTATGTGTTCTGAATAAATATCAGCATTTTGCTCAATAAAATTATATGTATCGTTTACTGATTCTATGCTGAACTCATAAGGAAAGGTGGTAAAACCCATTTTATAATTTTGCTTTTCAGCTTCCGTATCTTCTTTACTACACGAAACTAAAAACAAAAGAGAAAAAAATAACGCTATGTAAGTTTTCATAAGCGAATAAATTTGAAGTAAATATTTTTATTTACCTTTTTCTCACTCAAATTTAATGCAAACATAAAGCAACGATTAAATGTAATTTAGCATCTATTTTGAAAAATATATCTAACCCTTCAAATTACCTATGAGAATCTTTTTTCTAATTGCTCTGCTTTTTTTCCATTCAAACTGTTTTGGTCAATCTATCTCGTCTCAAACAGAAAATTCTATTGATAGTATTTTTAAGTCTTATGATGAAGGAAATTCACCTGGATTTGCCATTGGAGTTATTAAAGAAAACAAAATTCTTTATAATAAAGGATTTGGATTAGCCAATCTTGACTATAAGATTCCTATCAGCTCTGAATCTGCTTTTAGTATTGCTTCTGTTTCCAAACAGTTTACAGCAGCTTGTATTGCCCTACTTATTATAGAAGGCAAATTAAGCCTTGAAACACCTGTAAGTGATTTTGTTCCCTCACTAAAAAAATATAGAGACACTATCAAAGTAAAACATTTAATATACAATACAAGTGGAATTACGGACTGTTATAAGTTAAAAAGACCCAATGGAATTTCTTGGATTACCTTCAATTATTTTGATATAGATTACTGCATTGATGTATCATTACAATCTGATACCTTAGCTTTTATTCCTGAAACTAAATGGGATTATACTAATGTAAATTATATGCTACTCACAAAAATTGTTGAGAAAGTAAGTGGACTGCCTTTTAGAGAATTTGCAAAGAAAAAATTATTTGACCCACTAGGAATGAATTCAACTTTTATTCACGACGATATTACCAAAGTCATTGAAAATAGAGTTACACCATACAATCCTAGAAGTAAACCATATGTAGAAGCGTATAGAAATGAAGGAATTTTTGTGAGCAATGAAGGACAATGGATTCAACACCACAGAAATACTCCTCACTATGGAGGAAGTGGGGTTGTAACTACAATGAATGACTTACTAAAATGGAGTCAGAACTTCTTTACTAAAGAATTTGGAGGAGATGCTTTTTATAATCTCATGCATACTACAGGAATTTTTAAACATGGTAAAAATAATCAAGCCTTTGGATTGCATTTAGATAAATACAAAGGTAGAGACGTATTTTCTTGGGATGGAGGAGATTATGGCATCAGTACTCAAATTATTCGCTTTCCAAAACAGAAGGTAGCTATAATCATTTTATCTAATATGGGAAATGGTAGAGCTTTTGAAAAGGCAAATAAAGTGGCAGAGATAATGATAGAAAATGGCGAATTATAAATTTATTTTAAAAACAACAACGAAGAATCTCCATAACTTAAAAAACGATACTCATTTTCTAAAGCCGATTGGTAGATTTTTCTCCAATCTTTGCCTACAAAAGCTGCCACTAGCAAAATAAGGGTGGTCTCTGGCATATGAAAATTAGTAATCAGAACATTACAGACTTTGAAGTTATAAGAAGGAAGTATAAAGATTTCTGTTTCACCAGTAAGTTGTTTTTGGTTTGAAACATGCATATAATTTAAAATTGCTTCAAAACTCTCCTTTTTAGACGGCAATTTTATAGTTTCGTCATAACTATAAGGCTCTAATTTTTCTACAAAAAAAGTAGTATTATTTTTAAGTAAAATCTTTGCTCCATACCAATACAGACTTTCTAAGGTTCGCATCGAAGTCGTTCCAACAGAAGCTACTTTTTTAGAGTTTATAATGCTTTCAATATTTTCTTTCGTTATGACAATCTGCTCACAGTGCATTGTGTGAGTAGCTACATCTTCAGCATTTTCTTTTTTGACAGGTTGAAATGTTCCTGCACCTACGTGCAGCGTAAGTTCGTTGGTTTTGATGTTTTTTTCTGCAAGATTTTGCAAGACATTTTCTGTAAAATGCAAACCTGCTGTGGGAGCTGCTACTGCTCCTGAAGCCTTGCTATAAATCGTCTGATATGTGTCTGCGTCTTTTTCTTCTGCTTTTCTTTTGATGTAGGGAGGAAGTGGCATTACACCCAACTTTTCAACAATATCTACGAATGGAATATTTGTAGTCTGATGATTTTTATCCTTCCAGTCTAGTTCTATCAGAAGCTCCTTTCTATCAGCAATTTTGGCTTGAATATGTACTTTCTGACCATCAATTTCTGATTCTCTTTCTAACGTTTGCCCTTCTTTCCATCTCCTAAGATTTCCTACTACACATTTCCACGTACAATTTTCTTTACTCAGCATTGCTTCACTTACATCAGCAGTAGGTAAAATAGGATGTAGCAAGAAAATTTCGATGGTTGCACCTTTTCCATTTTGTCCTTTCTGAGTAGCTTTTTTTTCAAACAACAGACGTGCAGGAATAACTTTCGTATTATTAAAATACAAAGTATAATCCTCTGTCAGAAAATTAGTAATTTCTCTAAAACGATGGTGTGAAATAGAACCTTCTTTATAAACTAAGAGTTTCGAACTATCTCTTTCTTTCAAAGGTTCTTGTGCAATTCGCTCACTTGGCAAATTATAGGTATAATCTTCTAAATTTATCTTTTCCACTTCTATCAGTAATCAGTAAACAGTTACCAGTAATCAGTATAAAAACTGTATTTTCTTTAGATAGTATTGTTTAATCAAAAAAAATTAGCTTCGCTAACTTTCAATTTGTAATTGGTTCTAGTTCAAAATAGAATTGGTTACATTAAAAGTCATCTTGACAGTTCTGCCTTCATCTAAAAAATCTACTTTATCAGCTAGGTTCTTGATAAGGAAAATTCCTCTTCCTCCGATAGTTAGAAGGTTTTCTGGTGCAGTAGGGTCTGGAAGTGAGTTGGGGTCAAAGCCTTTTCCTTGGTCTTTGATAGTAAAATAAAGCTCTTTTTTTCCTACTTCTAAGCTAAGTTCTACTTCCTTTTCTTTATCTTTTCCATTTCCGTGAATAATAGCATTGTTTACCGATTCAGTAACAGCAACCATTATATTTCCGTATATATCATCATTCAAATTGAATTTATCACGAGCATTATCAATAAAACTCTCTACAATACGTATGTTTTCTAAAAGGGAAGGTATTTTGATGTGCAAAACAGATTTCATAATAATTGATGTACAATATATAAAAAGATAAAAGGGAATAAATATAAGACTTTGTTGAGTCTATTCTCAAAATTACTAAATTTATAACTGTCGTAATTTATAAAAACCTTATAATTTTCAAATATAAGAATGTTACAAAGACAAATTCATAATTAAGGGCGTATTTTCTAATTTATTTTAGATTTTCTTCCTATAAAGCAAGAATAAACTAAAACTTTGTTCTAACCCGTTTATAACGCAATTTATATAAAAATCGTTGTAGTTTAATTATTTATAAAAATAATACTAATTTCAATAGTGGTACTAAAATACATTTCTCAGTTCTTCTCATTCATTTTTCTGGCTATTGTACGTTTCTATCAATACTTCATCTCACCTATATTGCCTCCTCGTTGTAGGTACACTCCTACCTGTTCAGCATATATGGTAGAAGCTATTAAAAAGTATGGTCCTTTCAAAGGAGGATGGAAAGGCATAAAGCGTATAGGACGATGCCATCCGTGGGGAGGAAGTGGATATGACCCTGTTGATTAAACGAATAATTTAAAAATGGATAACTAGAATAAAAACGGATTACTACTACATTGTAGTTTGGATTAGTATTGAGATATAACGAATTAAAAAATCACAAAAGCAACTTAGTGTAAAAAAAACACATTTATTCTAAAATAATGAAACCTTTACATGTAGAGTAGCGTTAATAAAAACAAAACAACTTATTGTATATTTTACACTAAGATTAAGGAATTAAAATCTACCAGCAAAAAAATTCTATCATCAAGTTTAGCTTATCATTTTAACTTAATCACAAACACTTATGTCTGATAGTAACCGAGAAAGAGATTTAGTTTTAGCTCCTAATGAGTACGCATTTATTTCTGACCAAACTAAAGGAAATATCAATGTTTATGTAGGTCCTTACAAAACTAGCCTTGCCAATACTGACCGTCCTGTGATGTTCGACGACGAAACCAAACGTTTCGAAAAATGTACTTTAGAAGATTCGATGCGTTCTTTTGTCATTGCACCAGAAGGATGGTATATAGTTTTGAAAAACCCTTCAAAAGATAATAACCCACCAAAAGTAGGAACAAGTAACAATTTAGCCGAACTCAATGTAGGAAGAAAAGTAAATATTTCAGGTCCTATTTCTTTTGCACTTTGGGCTGGACAAATGGCAAGAGTAGTCAGAGGACATAATTTGAGTTCGAATCAATATTTATTGGTTCGTGTGTATGATGAACAACAAGCACGAGAAAATTGGGGTAAATCCGTCATCAAAACAAAAGAAGGAGAGGATAAAGAAGTAAAAGAACTCAAAAAAGTAGCTGAAAGTCTTACAATGGGTCAGCTTCTGATTATTCGTGGCGATGCTGTTTCGTTTTATATTCCACCCACAGGAATTGAAGTGGTCAGAACAGACTCATACGGTTACGAAACAGATGAATATGTGCGAGAGGCTGTAACTTTAGAACGTTTGGAATACTGTATTTTGCTCAACGAAGATGGAAACAAACGCTATATTCAAGGTCCAAAAGTAGTCTTTCCAGAACCAACAGAAGAGTTTATTGAGAAAAATGGACAACGAAAATTTAAAGCCATCGAACTCAATGAAATGAGTGGACTCTATATAAAAGTCATTGCTCCTTATAAAGAAGGAAAAAACGAGTATAAAGAAGGCGACGAGCTTTTCATTACTGGAAAAGACCAAATGATTTATTATCCTCGCCCAGAACACGCCATTATTCGTTATGGAAAAAAAGAACGTCATTATGCCATTGCTATTCCAGCAGGAGAAGGACGTTATTACCTCAATCGTAAAACAGGAACAGTCGCTCTCAAAAAAGGTGCAGCGATGTTTTTGCCAGACCCAAGAGAATTTGTTTTGGTACGAAGAGTTTTGACAAAAAAGCAAACATCACTTTGGTTTCCAAATAACAATGAAGCAATGGAGTACAATATGGCGATGCAAAGTATTGCTAAAAACGATAATTTCGTTACTGATTTTGAATTACAAGAACAAAATCAAGCACCAGAAGCTCCACAACAACAATTACGAAAAAAAGCTAAGATTGCAGACGAAGTAGTAAGCGACGAATTTAATCGTGATAGTTCGTTTACGCCACCTCGTATGGTGACATTAGATACAAAATTTGAAGGAGCTGTTACGATTGCGCCTTGGACAGGATATGCTGTTTTAGTGGTTAGCAAGACAGGAAAACGAAAAGTCATTGAAGGTCCTCAATCGTATCTTTTGGAATACGATGAAGAATTAGAAGGTATAGAGCTTTCAACAGGAACACCAAAAACAACAGCAAATTCTATCAAAACGGTTTATTTGAGAGTGTTGTATAATAAAGTTTCGGATGAGATAATGGCAGAATCGGCAGATTACACGCAAGTTAGAATACATCTTTCGTATCGTGTCAATTTTGAAGGAGATTCTGAAAAGTGGTTTAATGTGGAAAACTATGTCAAATTTTTAACAGACCACATGCGTTCGTATATCCGAAATACTGTCAGAAGATATCCAATTATGGAATTTTATGCCAATGGAATTACGATTTTGAGAGATGCTATTTTAGGAGAGTCTGACAAGAAAACAGGGAAACGCACAGGACGACTTTTTGAAGAAAATGGAATGCGTATCTACGACGTTGAGATTTTGGATATAAGTTTGGGTGATGCAAATATTGAAAATCTACTTATTTCTTCACAGCAAGATACAGTTATGCAAACACTTCGCATAAATGCTGAAAAACGAAAATTAGAATTTACACAAGAAAGCGAAGCCATTACAAGACAAATCGCAGCTACACAATCTGAAACTAAGCAGAAAATCTACGAACTTCAAAAAGAAGAAGTCAAAAAACTCTTAGAAGTTACTTTATCTAAAATTGAAAGTGAAATAATGAGTAAGGAGCGTCATTTACAAGCTAATTTAGACGAACAAAAAACGCTCAATCAAATCAATGAAGACGAACTTACTAGACAAAGAGCTAAAGATGCCGTTGAGATAGAAAAAGCTCAAAAACAGCTAGAGCAGTACATTTTGGAAGAACAAACAGAAGTAGAGGCAGTAGTAGCCAAAGCAAAAGCTGTTTCTCCAGACCTTATTGCAGCCTTGCAATCGTTTTCTGATAAAGCACTTGCTCAAAAAATGGCAGATTCGATGGCTCCACTCGCAATTTTGGGAGGAAACTCTGTGGCAGACGTGTTTGCAAATCTTCTGAAAGGCACACAACTCAGCAGCGTTTTGGATAGCTTGAAATTGCCTGAAAATACAGAAAGTAAAGAGTAAAATCATTTAGTCTCTAATTCTTTTAGAACCTTTTCATCTAACCCAACGTGAACTTAGGATTTACATTTTAGGTCAGTCTCATTAGAGCAGACCAAAAACTATGAAGTTGTTTAAGAATGAAAAAAAGTACCTTTAATGAGGTATAGAGTAAATTTTAATTATTGTTTCTCGTTCAAGCATTCTGCTTGGACGTACTTTTTCGTCAGCATATGCTGACAAAACGGTAAACACAAGATGGAATCTTGCGCTAGAAAAACCATTCTTAAACAAGTTCTATATCTAATCTACTTGAAACAAGTAATTAGCTTATTTGTAATTCCGAGTTCACGTTAACTTACAATTTGAACTGTGTTTTTTCATTCAATCAAAATATCATAACTATCCAAGAGTCCTTTTACTTCTTGACTAGAAAATTTTGCTTTTTTGATTTTATTTTTTGCAGGATTGATAGAATAATTTGTTGCACTTCGAAAATCTGCACTTTCTAAAACGGTATTCTCAAAAGTAGCTCCTATCAAATTGCAGTCTTCAAAAGCTACTTTTTTAAGATTTGCTTCTGTAAAATCGACATCTTTAAGGCTACAATTCTTGAATTTAAAATCTTTAAGATTTAGCTGATAGAAAGATGAAAAGTCAAGTAAGCAATGAATAAAGTGTATAGATAGCAAAAAATTAGTACAGTCTGAAAATACCACCCCAAGCAACTTAGAATTTTTGATAGTAATTTCTTGCAATGAAGTCTCACCTAATTTTATGCTAGATAAATCGCAACTTTCAAAATCGCAGTTGATAAATTTAGAATGTGATAAATTACTATTTCTAAAAATACAGTTTTGAAAACTACATTCTTCATACTCTCCTGTGGGAAATTCTTGCTCTGAAAAATTTATATTCTTAAATACTTTTGAAAATGTATAATCTGACATTTTAATTTAAAATATGTTTTCTGATAAAAGCTAAAAGCAAAGTTATCAAAAACGAATTATACTTTACTAGTAAAACAACAAAAGGCTCATTCTACAAGTAGAACAAGCCTTTTGATTGGTGTGTGTGTTTGTGGTATTGTGTGTAAGGTCAAAAAAGCGTTCCAAATAAATGAAAACAAAATCTCATTAAAACCTTTATGTTGGATTGAAAATAGTTTTCAGTAAATATGAGTGTGTGTTGTATATTCCTGTGTGTGTAAAACTATTTTCTGTGTTTTATTCCAAATTTGTAGTAGAAAAATTGTATCTTGTTTAGTCTGTATGTTAAACAATACTTTTCTTCTCTAGTACATAACAAAATTACGGTAAAGTAATTAGTAAAAATTATACGAAATTCTCTATTTTCTAAAGTAATGTTACAAAGTGTTCAAAAAGTAATACTATTGTTTCGTTTTGGAAAAAAACATAATTTTGTAGCTAAGATTTTAAGCCATTTCACTGATTTATAACTCCTTCTATGTCTGCTTCTCCTCTCCATTTAGTAACTTATCAATCGGGTAGAACGTCGTTATCTCTAATTCAGAACGACGAAAATGCAAAAGCATCAGCTTCTATCAAACCCAAAACTATACAAACCAACAAAGTTACACTCATAACTATTTTGGAAGGAAAGATAAATTTTGAAGCGAAAGAATATTCTCAAACCTGCACCGTAGGCGAATCTTTAATAATTCCACCTCACAAGGCTGTTCGTTTGGAAGCCTCAAAAAATACGGATGAAAAATCTACTAAAAAAAGTAAGTCTAAACCTAGTATTTCGTGGTTAGAACTTCAAGTGCCAATAGAAACTATCAACCTAACTATTTCACAGTACAACAAAACAGGAGCAATACTAGAAGGCTGCAAACTAAAAGTAGAAAACAATTCGCATTGGCAATTTGGAGAAACACCAATCAATGTTACGCACGACACGAGCATTAAAAAATCTATCACAAGACTTATAGATTTATTTGTAGAAGAGCATTACAATCAAGAGGTATTCATAGAATTTGCTATCAAAGAACTCATTCTGAGATTTGTCCGAACACCAGCACGAGATAAAATAGATATTGAAAAAAGCGAGGAAGAACAAAGCGAAACCAACCCAAGTATTGAGGCTGTGCTAGATTACATCAAAGACCACATCGACGAGCCTATTTCTATCGATACGCTTACTGATATTGCCAGTATGAGTAAGGCTGCATTTTTTAGAACCTTCAAAGAAACCTTAGATATTTCTCCGATAGACTACATCAATAGAGAGCGTGTAGAAATTGCAAAAAACCGTCTGGTAGATATTTCAAAGTCAGTTACAGATATTTGCTACGAGCTAGGCTATAATCACATGACCTATTTTATTCGTGTCTTTAAAAAGTACGAAGGCATTACGCCAAAGCAATTCCAAATCAAACAAAAGCAGGAAAACGAAAAGAATGAGCAGGGAGGAAAAGGAGAGAATAAGAATGAAGAAGAATAAAAAAACCTATTCCAATCAAAAAATCAGAATAGGCTTATAAAACTTTACTTTTCCACCACAGCAAAGAAATCAAAACATTTGTCTGCATCATCAGAAATGAAATAATCATCCATCGTAACTGAGCTTACCAAAGAATTATCTTGCTCTTGTAGTTTTTTACGATTCATTCTATTCAAAATATCATACGGAATTTGAAGAATTTGTCTAGGTAGATTTTGCTCCAAATTAAAAACATCTAGCTTTTTGTATTTGGCAACTGAGGCTTTATTCTGCTCATAATATTCCCAAATTTTTTCATTGCCTGTAATGCCTTTTAAATCTACTTTTGAGAAATATTTTTCTAAAAGCGTTTGCAATTCCTGCGCTGTGTATTCTCTTACGTGCCACGGATTGCGTGTGAGTGAGAGCTTGATGTTTGGTGTGGTAAGTATCATTTTCCCACCTTTCTTCAACACTCTCTGAATTTCTTTGAGGTAGAAATTATCGTCTTCAATATGCTCAATGACCTGCTGCGTAACCACCGTATCAAAACTCTCATCAGCTTGATTAGCAAACGGAGGAATATTCTGATTTAGAAATGTAAATTCTGGATGCTGTTTTTGAAGGTGATTGATAAGTTCTTGATTTTTATCAAGAGCTGTATAATGTGTACAATGAGGCTTAAAGAGTTCTGCTCCTTTTCCCACTCCACAGCCTGTCTCCAAAATACTTCCACTCACATGTTTTACAGTTTGGTAATACGCAAAAAGCAAACGCTGATGGATTACATTATCACTAGGAATTGTATAGGCTGTTATTTCAGTTGTTTTGAACATATTTTTTTCGATGTGTCATTTGCTAAAGCACAAACAACGGCAAGAAACTTCTACATAAATTTATAAGATACAAAGGTCTTAATTTTTTGTCTAAAAATGTAATTGAGTAGGTTTTACAGTCCTTAAATTCACGTTTTATAGATTTTTTTGAGTAAATTTTGATAAAAATTAATCAGATTTTATGCAATCTGATAGCTTAGTGCATCTACTTAGCAAAACAAAATCAATAACTATTCAGAAAACTAAAAACCTTTCATTATGAAAACGACCTTAAAATTTTCGCTTTACTTTTGGATTCTTTTCCTTCCATTTTTTGCTTCTTGTCAAGGAGATTCTTCTTACCAAGCTAAAACAGAAAGTGCTGATTATTTTACAGAAGAGGCTATTCCTGTAACAAAATCACCAGTTGCTACTTTTGCTAATTATCAAGACGGAACAGAAGGAGGAGGAACAAGCACAGAACCCATCGTACAGGGACTTCATATCATCAAAACAGGAAATATGAGTTTGCGAGTGCAGGATTTAGACAAAGCTAAAGAAGAAGTCTTGCAAAAAGTAAAAGCAAATAAAGGCTTTACTTCGGCTGCAAATTATAATGATTATAGCTATCAAAAAACACAAACTGTAACGATTCGTGTAGCTTCTAGTAATTTTGAAAACTTGATGAAAGAGCTTACTACTATCGGGTTTGTTGAAAATCAATCGCAAGACGCACAAGATGTTAGTGAAGAGTTTGTAGATATTGAGGCACGCCTAAAAACAAAAAGAGAAGTAGAAAAACGCTATACAGAACTTTTAAAAAATGCCAAAACCATTTCAGAAATTTTAGAAATTGAAGACAAACTGCGTGTCATTCGTGAGGAAATTGAGGCGAAAGAAGGACGTTTGCGCTACTTGAAAGACCAAATTTCACTTAGTACAATTCATTTAACACTCACTCAAAAATTAGATAATTACTCTAAGCCACCAGAGCGTTCATTTTTTAGCCGTTTGTCGGAAAATATGGGAGAGGGTTGGGACGATTTCTTGATGTTTGTTGTGGGAGTAATGCGTTTGTGGGTATTTTGGCTTCTTTTGGCTGGAGTTATTTTTGGAATTGTGAGATGGAGAAAAGCAAGAAATAGAAATAAGTAAATCCATCCAGTGGACAATGGATAATTAAATTAATTATCCATTGTTCATTTTAATTTTTTCACTTTAAAGTCTCGCTGTTACTTTAGATTTGTCAAATTTTCCTTTAATATCATAGATAACTGTATTCTGATGTTTTATTTTTTCAAAATCTAAGCTATCAAACTGATTATGAGAAACAGCCAAAACAATCGCATCGTAGGCATCAGTAGGTTTTTCTATCAAATCAAGATTGTACTCGTGTTTTACTTCAGCTTTATCTGCCCAAGGGTCATAAACTTCTACATCTGCACCAAAGTCTTGAAACTCTCTTATTACATCAATTACTTTCGAATTACGAATATCAGGACAGTTTTCTTTAAATGTAATTCCCAACACTAAAATTTTTGCATCTTTTACGCTACTGCTTCGCTGAATCATCAGTTTTACTACTTTTGAAGCTACAAAAGCTCCCATCGTGTCATTGATTCTTCTCCCAGCCAAAATTACATCTGGATGGTAGCCCAAACTTTCAGCTTTATACGTCAGATAATAAGGGTCAACTCCTATACAATGTCCTCCAACAAGCCCTGGTTTGAAAGGAAGGAAGTTCCATTTTGTTCCTGCTGCTTCCAAAACTTCTAAAGTATCTATATTCATTTTTTCAAAAATGAGGGCAAGTTCATTAACAAAAGCAATATTCAAATCTCGTTGTGCATTTTCAATGACTTTTGAGGCTTCGGCTACTTTGATAGAAGAGGCAAGATGTGTTCCTGCCGTAATGATTGAGCCATAAAGTTCATCAAGTTGTTTAGCAACTTTTGGAGTACTACCACTTACCACTTTCTTAATTTTGGCAATAGTATGTTCTTTGTCCCCTGGATTTATGCGCTCTGGAGAATAACCACAGAAAAAATCTTGATTATATTTAAGCCCACTATATTTTTCCAATACAGGAACACACTCTTCTTCTGTACAACCTGGAAAAACAGTAGATTCATACACTACAATATCATCTTTTTTAAGTACTTTTCCGACGGTTTGGGATGCTGATAAGATAGGCTTCAAATCTGGTTTTTTGTATAAATCCACAGGGGTAGGAACAGTAATAATATAAATTGTAGCTTCTTTAATCTCTTCTATATTAGACGTAAAGCTAATCTTATCTGCTTCTGCTAACTGTTCTGTATTTACCTCAAGAGTTCGGTCATACCCTTTATCAAGTTCCTCAATACGGCTTGCGTTGATATCGAAACCAATAGTAGTATATTTTTTTCCAAACTCAACGGCAAGTGGCAAACCTACATACCCCAAACCAATAACTGCTATCTTATATGTCATAAAAAAGGACTTTGTTAAATCAAATAAAAACAAACAAATTTACAGTAAAGAATTTCTCAGCTTGCAAAGTACCTAATTTTTATCTGCATAAAAAAACGATTCTTACCTATTACGTATTTTCTGAAAAAATCAGCTTTATGAAGTACGTAACTCTTCTATTTCTTTTAATATTTCTTCTGCTTCAGCTGTCTTTAGGTCGCTTGCTTTTCTATCAGAACGAGAAAGATTGAACGCTTCTTCTGTTATTTTTTTATATTTTGCTGTTAGTTTATCAATTTTGTCTTGAATAGGGTCTTTCTTTTTAAATAAACCAAACATAATTTTGATAATTTAAGGATAAAATACTTTATTTGATTGTGCAACAGTTTGTACAGTCTTTTGTTATCTTTAATTTTTCTCATTTCATTTCCAAATCTTCTATGAAAAAATATTCTTTGCTCTTGCTTATTGTTTCATTTATATGCTTTTCATTTTCTACTCTTTCAAACTATAATATCAGTCCGAATGATTCTAGTATCACTTGGGAAGGCTCAAAATTAGGAGGAAGTCATACAGGGCTAATTATGGTTAAAGAAGGAATTATCCTTACAGAAAATCAAAAAGTTACTGGAGGAAAAATACATATAGATATGAATTCTATCTTTTGTACCGATATTGAAGAAAGAGAAACAGCTCAAAAATTAGAAGCGCATCTAAAATCAGCAGACTTTTTTGATGTAGAGAAATTTCCTCTAGCTAGATTAGAAATTTTGAACGTAGAAGCAAAAGGAGAAGAAAATTACGAAGTCAAAGCTAATTTGACCATAAAGAATGTTACCAAACAAATTAGTTTTCCAGCCAAAATCAAGATGCAAAACAATCAAGTTATTGCAGACCTAGAGCTCACCATTGACAGAACAGAATATGACGTAACGTATATGGCAGAGTCTGTAACAGGACAAATCAAAGATAAATTTATCTATAACAATTTTGACCTTACCATTCATTTGGTAGCTCTCAAAAAATAAAAAAAAGTCATTGACAAATTAATTTTGTCAATGACCTTTTTTGTTTTATAAGTTTTTTTATTGAAACTAAAAACGAAGCTCTACAAGCTCCCAAAACTCTTTTACTTCATCGTTTTGAAAGTTCCAATCATATTTCATAATATAATTGTTTTTCAAGAACATTATCGCCTCTTTGTGCGTAGAACAACGATCGATTCCTGTAAGAGCATCTTCTAGTTCATCTTGGTTATTACCGAAGAGTTTTTTTGTAAAAAGAAATTTCTGATTGAGTGTAATGAGTTCTTTTATAGTCTTTCCCGAAGGTTTGAAACGCTCGGCAAATGTGGGTCTCTCATCATCTGCTCCAGTTGTATATCTTTCAGCAAATGTAGGATTTTCATTTTTTTCAGCTTGTTTTGGAACTACACTTGTTGCCATTACAGGGGTAGCATTTTTCTTTTCATCTTCTGTAAAAGTAGGAGAAGAATAGGTACTTACCTCTTCACGTTTATAAGAAGTAAACAAGGGTGATTTTTCTTGCTTTGGCTCTTTTTCTTCTTGTTTTGGTTCTGCTTTTACCTCTTTTATTTGTTTTGGTTCTTTTTCTTTTAAACTTGTAGAAGGTGCTACTTTTGCTGTTTGGTTTGGCTCTTCTTCAAAAGAAGTATCAAAAAAACTTTTGGCTTCTTCTTTTTGTGGAACTTCTTCAACAACAGGAGTTGGAGCTTCCTCTACTTTTTTAGTTTCTTGTGTTTGGTCTGTGAAGGTTACAAACTCTTGAATTTTGAGAGGAACAATATCACCCAATTGACGTAAAATTGTCTTTGGGTCATCGTATTCTACATTGTTATCTACAATATCTCCAATAATTTCTATTGCTTGTGTTGCTGAAATCATCCCTGCATTGCTATTTTCTTCTAGCCCTTTGATAATCTGCTCAAACAAAACTTTGTGTGTCTTGACATATTTTAAAGCTGGTTTAAACTCTTCATTTATTCGGATGGTATTATTTCCATTTTGAGTGAGTTTTTGAATTTCTTGCTCATAGAATACATAAGGAGCTAATAAAAGCTGAATTGTATCTGCTACCGATTGGGTTACTAACTTTTGGAAAGTAGCCTCATCAATAGAAATATTCCTAGAAAGCATATTCATCAACTTTTCTAAAAGTGCTTTTATTTCTGGATTTTCATAGTCAAAAAACGGACTTTTTATTTTAGCATTGTCTTCTTGCCATTTTTCAAAAAGAATTTTAATGATAAATAAGTTGATTTGCTTTATTCCACAAAAATCTGTGAGTTGAGAACCTGTTATACGCTCGTGTTTTGCAAAAAAATCCGAACAAACAGCCTTAGCGAATGATTCGGCATAAGCAAGAACAGCATTGTTATTTAATTTGCTTGCCATAATTGTATTAGTAATTGGGTTTGGATACTATATTTTGATGTTATGAGTTCTTATTCATTGAAATTGCAAGTTCGTAAATAATGATAAATACTACCTTGTTTCAATACCAACTTTTTATGAAAAGTTTTTTTACCGAAATCTATGTTTCTCCATAAAATCTTAAAAGTTGGCTTAAAAATACAAAAACAATTTTAACTCTATTTTGCTTTCAATATTCTACACTATTCCAATCAAGAATATTTTATAGTAAAATTGAATTATTTTCATTTTCTTAATTTATTACTTCATTTTCCAAAACACTGCCAACAATGCCAAAAATCATAATTCAGAACATGAACGCCGTAGAATTTTCGGCAGACACAAAAAAAAATTTATTACAAAATATTTTAAATGAGCCAATAGACTGGTTACACTCTTGTGGAGGCAAAGGAAAATGTACTACTTGTAAGATGATTGTTAGGGAAGGAATCGAAAACCTAACTCCTAAAGGCAGTGTAGAAAAGAGCTTTTCAGAACAAGGAAAACTATCAGAAAATGAACGTTTGGCTTGTCAGTGTAGCTTCAAACAAAAAATAGAAGAGGACAAAACATTGGTCATCTGTACAGCAGAAGAGAACAAACTTCCTCACATAGATTATTCTGATTGCTAATCACAAGGAAGTGGTGTATCCGAAACTGGATATTTGATTTTGAAATTGTAGTGCCACCATTCATTCGAAATAGAAGAAAAGCCAACGCTTGCCATTATGTTTTTCAAAAGTTTGCGATTCTTCAAAATTTCATCTTTAGTTTTTGTTGGAAAATTAGTGAATGTATGATGTGCTTCTTTTCCAAAAAAATCGTACTCTGTCCCCATATTTAATTCCTTACCATTTTCATCTACCAAAGTCATATCCACAGCACAGCCTTTATTATGATTTGACCCTCGTCTTGGGTTGGCAACATAATTTTTATTGGTTGTTGTATTCCATAAAATCCATTGCACAGACAAAGGACGATATCCGTCATAAACTTTTATTCTGTATCCTTTTTCTTTAAACTTTTCGTTTGCTTCAAAAAGAGCCTCTGCAGCTACTTTCCTCAAAAGAGCTTTTGCACAAGGGTACACTTTCTGTTTCATAAAATTATTTTCAGTAGCATAACGAATATCCAATACCAAGCTAGAATCATATTTTATCAGTTCTACCATCGCTGAATCTTCCAAACTTTCAAAATAAACTTTCTTTTCATCTTCTTTTTTTGCTTGTAACTCTACTTTTTCTAGTGAATCTTCTATAAACTTTAATTTTTCTTCTTCTATTTTTTTGATAGAATCTTGAACTGTTTTTTCTATTTCTTCACTGGCTTGTAAATTTTTAGAACTTTGGTTAGTACAGTTAGAAAAAATAAAAACGCAGAAAATGAGTAGAATAGAATAACGCATAAGTAAATAAACAGGAAAAAATTAAATTAGACTTTCTCACTCTTTAGAGCGAGTTACATATTTTTTATAAAGTTACAAAAACAAAAAAACCTATACCATTTTCTAGTATAGGTTTTCTATAAGTAAGTCAGAATTAATAATTTGACTATTTATTGCTTATGCCTCGGCAGTCTTAGGAACTACTGAAACGAAAGAACGTTTTTTATATCCTTTGTTGAACTGTACTTCGCCATCAATAAGAGAAAATATAGTATGGTCTTTACCAATTCCTACATTATCACCTGGGTGAAATTTTGTTCCACGCTGACGAATGATGATACTACCTGGTTTGGCAACTTGTCCACCCCAAATCTTAACACCAAGACGTTTACTTTCCGAATCACGTCCGTTTTTCGAACTACCGACACCTTTCTTGTGAGCCATATCTGTATTGTTTTAAAGTTTTATTCTTCTTAAAAAACCTATTCTAAAAAGCTATTTAGAAGAAATAAAAAAGAGTGAGTAATAAATTAAAACTAAATTAGAATGTCTTTAATCAAGACTTTAGTGAATTGCTGACGGTGTCCGTTTTTCTTTTTGTAGCCTTTACGACGTTTTTTCTTGAAAACGATTACTTTGTCGCCTTTTACTTGAGCAAGCACTTCGCCACTCACTGAAGCCCCAGCAACTTGAGGCTCGCCAATACTAACAGTGCCGTCGTTATCTACCAAAAGAACTTTATCAAAAGTTACTTCATCACCTTCATTTCCTTGAAGACGGTGTGTATAGATATAACGGTCTTTTTCTACCTTGAACTGTTGTCCGGCTATTTCTACGATTGCGTACATGAGATATACATGGTTTAAATTACAAATAGAATGCAAAAGTAGTGGTTTTGAAACTCAAATCCAAAAAAAGACGCTGTATTATTACGACTTTTTTCTAAATATAATTTAGATTTTTAGTAAGGTATAATAAGATTTAGAGTACTGGATACAAGATAAAAAGTGGTTGGTGTCGCTATACTAAAACACCAACTAACCGTATTTTTCCCCTGTTCTGTGACTCACAGAGCAGCAAATATTTATTAATGTCTAGCACTCTATAATGGTTATCACGTTTTTACAGATATGATTGTCAGTAATTTATTAAAAATCAAATCGTATTAGAGTACTGGATATGAGATAAAAAGTTGTTGGTGTCGCTACGCTAAAACACCAACGAACGATATTTTTTCCCTGTTCTGTGGCTCACAGAACAGCAAATATCTGTTCATGTCCAGTACTCTAAAATCGTATCTATTTCTCCATGGCTTTTGGCTTACTATGAAGAAAGAAACTTTACTAAATTTAACCTTGATAACATTTATTATTATAATTTTTACATCAAAAGACTAGAAATGTGTTTCATTTCATTGTATATTTATTTCTCAATAGTATTTTCTTTTCTGATTTAATTCTTTCAAATTATTAGAAGCAAAGGGAAACAAACTTGTTTTTATGCTTTTTTTTTGGTTAAATTGTGGACTTATTGACAGAACTGCAAAATTAAAGTCATTTGTATCCTAACTTTTAAGACTCTTTTTGCTTTATACTTTATCAAATAAAGAAATATTTTTACAGAACACAACTTTCAGTACAAACCCTAATATACGTATGTCACAAAATGGAAAGACTGCCACTATCACTTATGAAGGCAAAAGCTATGAATTACCACTTGTAGAAGGAACAGAAGGAGAAGTAGGCATCGACATTGGCTCATTACGTGCCACAACAGGACTTATTACTCTTGACCCCGGCTTTAAAAATACGGGTTCGACAGAAAGCGCCATCACATTTTTGAATGGTGAAAAAGGAATTTTGCGTTATCGTGGCTACAACATAGAAGAGCTTGCTGAAAAAGCATCTTTCTTAGAGGTGGCTTATCTTATTATCTTTGGAGAGCTTCCAGACCAAGCCTCTCTCACTAAATTCCAAAACGATATTACCAACCATACACTCATTCACGAAGACATGCGTAAGCTATTTGATGGCTTCCCTACAGCTTCTCATCCTATGGTTGTACTTTCTTCTTTGATTTCGGTACTCAGCACATTTTATCCTGAATCTATGGAGCAAAACCGTTCTCCAGAAGAAGTATATATGTCTATTGTCCGTCTTATTGCAAAAGTTCCTACAATAGCAGCTTGGTCATATAAAAATGAAATGGGTCATCCAGTAAATTACCCTGACAACAGCCTTAACTATGGCGCACGTTTCCTCAAAATGATGTTCTCTTTACCAACAGAGCAATATGAAGTTGACCCTGTAATGGTAAGTGCTTTAAACAAAATTTTGATTCTTCATGCAGACCACGAACAAAACTGTTCTACTTCAACAGTTCGTATTGTTGGTTCTTCATTGGCTAATATTTATGCTTCTATTGCTTCTGCTACGAATGCCTTGAGCGGTCCTCTTCATGGTGGTGCAAATCAGCAAGTAATTGAGATGTTAGAAGAAATCCATGAGAGTGGAATGGCATTAGAAGACTTTATCAAAAAGGTAAAAAATCGTGAGATGCGCTTAATGGGATTCGGACACCGTGTTTATAAAAATTTCGACCCAAGAGCGAAGATTTTGAAGAAGGCGTGTGATGAAGTTTTAGGCAAACTAGGTATCGAAGACCCATTATTAGGTATTGCTAAACAGCTTGAACAAGTAGCTTTAGAAGATGAGTTCTTTATCGAAAGAAAACTTTACCCTAACGTAGATTTCTATTCTGGAATTATCTACCGTGCAATGAACTTGCCAACAGATATGTTTACAGTAATGTTTGCAATGGGACGTTTGCCAGGTTGGATTGCACAGTGGAAAGAAATGTTGGAACAAAAACACCCTATCGGTCGTCCTCGTCAGATTTATACTGGAGAAAACGAAAGAGCATTTGTTCCTATGTCGGAGCGTAAGAAAGTAGATCACGCAGACGTTATTCAAGAAGATTTCAACTAATCTGTAAATGTTGAATAATAGCTATATTAAATCCATTCTTCTAATCAGTTAGAGGAATGGATTTTTTGATGGATTTTTATAAAAAACTGACATTTCAAAATTAAACACAAAAAAACTTAGATTTTTTATTTTTTTTTTGCATATTTGAAATAATTTAGCTTAACTTATCGTAGCTTAATCAAACTATTTTTGTTTCTTTGTGATTAAATAGCTTTCTAACTAAACAAAGTAAAGCCCATTGAAGTAAACCAAAGGTTTGAAAGTGGTTGAGATAATAACAAAATAATAAACTAAAATAGAACTTAGTAGTTTGGTACTAAAAATATAGCTATAATTAAAAGTTCATTCAGATTAATTTTTTATACCGTATTTAAAGTAAGTACACATTTTTTGACGTAAAATTAGTATGAATGAAAATAAAATATACAAACAAGCCCAAAACCTTGAAATAAGCATTCAATGATGTCAGACGTTACAAATTATAATTTCGGAACAGAACCTTCAATTATCAAAGTAATTGGTGTTGGTGGAGGTGGTGGCAACGCTGTTGCACATATGTATTTGCACGGAATAAAAGGGGTGGATTTTTATATCTGTAATACTGATATTCAAGCCCTTGATTTAAGTCCTGTTCCAAATAAAGTTCAGATAGGAAAAACACTCACACAAGGCTTAGGCGCAGGAGCAAATCCTGAACGTGGAAGAAGTGCTGCTATTGAGAGTAAAGACGATTTAAAGAAAATATTAGGAAACAATACCAAAATGCTTTTCATCACTGCTGGAATGGGTGGTGGAACAGGTACAGGTGCTGCTCCAGTCATTGCTGAAATTGCACAAGAATTAGGCATCTTGACAGTAGGAATTGTAACTGCTCCGTTTAGTTTTGAAGGCAGACCAAAACGAGTACGAGCGCAAGAAGGTGTAAATGCTCTTCGTGAGCATTGTGATACAGTATTGGTCATCTTAAACGACCGTTTGAGAGATGTGTATGGAAAAGCCTCTATGCGTGAAGCCTTTCGTCAAGCAGATAACGTCCTTTTGAAAGGGGCAAAATCTATTGCTGAAATTATTACTGTTTCTGGAACTATCAACGTCGATTTTGAAGATGTTCGTACAGTTATGCAGGGCGCAGGTGCTGCTGTAATGGGTTCATCTACAGCTGAAGGCGAAAACAGAGCCAGACGTGCTGCTGAAGGAGCTATTTCTTCACCTCTTCTCAACAATACTAATATTTTTGGAGCAAAATATATCTTGCTTTCTATTGTTATTGGTAATGAAGAAGAGTTCCAAATGGATGAGCTTGAAGAAGTTACAGATTACGTACAAGAGCAAGCAGGCGATGAGGCTGAAATTATCTTCGGACAAGCTACTGACGAAACGCTTGGAGACAGTATCAGTGTAACTATTATTGCTACTGGTTTTGAGCATTCAGAAGATTTGCCACCAGAAAGACCAGAACGCAAAGTGTATGACCTAACGAGCAATAAAAGAATCAAAAATAGAATCGAAGTAAAAGATTACGAAAAAAAAGATTTCTTTGAAAGTTCATCAAGTCAAGAAAACACTTCGAATAATAACGTAACACCTCAAATAGAAAAGCAAGAGCCTGTAAAAGAAGAACCTTCTTATACAGAGCCTAAAAAAACTGATAAAATAATTTTCAGTTTGGAGGATGATTATTTTAATGAAGACGACTCAAAAAAAAAAATAACTAATCAAGCTCCACAAAATACGCCAGCTGTTGGTGGATATGGTTACATAAATCAGCATTCACAAAACACTCGTAGTCAAGAAAATAGAACTAGAGAAGTTGAGAATGTATCTATACAAAATCAAGTAATAGAGAAAAAAACAGAATCACAACGACCTGTTTCTATGCAAAGTTTGTCAGATTTGAGTGATGAAGAACTGCAAGAGCGTAGAGATGTTCCTGCTTATCTTCGTAGAAATGTAAAGCTAAAAGAAATGCCTCACTCATCAGAATCTTCTACTTCTCGTTATAAAGTAGATGATGACAATGAGCTTTTAGGAGGAAATCGTTTCTTACACGACAATGTAGATTAAATTTCAAAAATTAATAAAGAATGAAACGCCTTTTTTATATAAATTAAGGCGTTTTTTTATGAATACTATACTCAAAAAATATTTCATTCTTTATCAAACAGACTTATATTTTATGAATCCCTGTGTTATTTGGTTTTTAGGTCTTTCTGGGTCTGGAAAAACCACTCTTGCTAATGCTCTTTTTGAGGATTTAAAACAAAAATCTCCATCTTCCCTACTAAAAAAATTAGATGGAGATTTGCTTCGAAATGGCTTAAATAATAATCTTGGGTTTTCTTTAGAAGGCCGAACAGAGAATATTCGCCGTTCGGCAGAAGTAGCAAAACTTTTTTATGAAAGTGGTTTTGTCGTTCTATCCTCTTTTATCACGCCCACACATCAGCATCAAAATTTAGTAACTGATATTTTTGAAAGAGACAATCAGCATCAAAATTTATTCAAAATATTTGTCGATTGTCCTTTAGAAATTTGCGAACAAAGAGATGTAAAAGGTTTGTACAAAAAAGCTAGAGCAGGGGAAATAAAAGAGTTTACAGGTATCAGTAGTCCTTTTGAAAAACCAATGTCTAATACTGTAGATTTGATTATTGATAGTAGTCAGTTTACAATTTTGGAAAGTATAGAACTTATCAATATTAAATTAGCAGAAAAATTCTTTTTATAAAAAGTAGTGTCCAATAAAAATTTCTAAATACTAGAAATGTTAAAAAAAAATGCTACTTTGTGATAGGATAACAACTTATCTGTATTGAAATTTCTATTTCTCTATAAAAATACTTTCCATTATGAGCATACTCAAAGACCTTATTAACAAATTTCAGCAACTTTTTAGTGGTTCGGCTGCCCCTACTCCAGATTCTGCTAGGGCTACACAAGCCCGACAACAGCTTTTTGTAGCTATTTTGGAAGCCTGCGACGATGGAGTAATTACCACAGAAGAGATGTCAGATGTGAGAGCATTACAATCTAGGTTGGGCATGTCAGATTCCGAATTAAATAGTATCAAAATACAAGTCTTGCAAAACCTCATTGATAGAGTAATGGAAGACAACATTGTTACAGAAGAGGAAATGGATTTTATCGAACAAATAGAAATAGACTTACAATTAGGCGTTGCTGATTCTCTGAAAGTAAAGGCGGATATTGAGAGAGTGAGGAGAATGTATAAGCGTTCGAAATCAGCTGGAGGAGAGTATTACGATACTGATGATGATTTTTTTGATGACGATTATGAAGATGACGATTATGAAGATGACGAAGACTACGATGATACCGAATATGATGACAATGAAATAGGAGTAGAGGAAGCTGTTGCAGTAGGAGTAGCTGGTACAATTTTAGCAGATGCACTCAATGATGAAGAAGATAGTGAAGCTGAAGATAGTAATGTTTTTAGTGAAGAAGAAGACCTTTCAGATGAGTCTTAATTTTTAAAATATTACATTACAATAATAAAAAAAAACAAATCCATCCATTTTATAGTTGAACACATCTATTATTTAGTATATATACTTACTTATTATATAATTTTTTAAACTAGCTTATGATTTCTGCACCTTTACCTCATGATGAAAGTGAGCGCTTGCAAGCTCTTCTAAGCTATGAAGTATTAGATACGGATGCTGAAAAGGAGTTTGATGATTTGGTACAACTTGCTTCTCAAATCTGTGAAGCTGAAATTTCTTTAGTTTCTCTCATAGATTCCGAACGTCAATGGTTCAAAGCAAAGGTGGGTTTGGATGCTGATGAAACTCATAGAGATTTAGCTTTCTGCGCTCATGCCATTTTACAAGATGATGTCTTTGAAGTGGAAAATGCTTTGGAGGATGAACGTTTTCATGATAATCCCTTAGTGGCTGATGAAGATGGATTACAAATTCGCTTTTACGCAGGGATGCCTCTCAAAAACCCTAACGGATTGAAGTTAGGAACACTTTGTGTTATAGATAACACACCTAAAAAACTTACAGAAGCTCAGAAATTTGCCCTAAAAACTCTTGGCAATCAGGTAGTAACACAATTAGAGTTGCGTTTGAAATTCAAAGACTTACAAGAGCAAATGCGTAAGGTGCAAGAAGCTCAAAACCAACTTATCGAAAAAGAAAAACTGGCAACTTTAGGACAACTAACAGCCAATATCGCACATGAGATAAATACTCCACTAGGCGCAATTCGTTCTTCGGCTGATAGCTCTATTGTTGCGATGGACGAACTTCTTCCTCGTCTTTCTAGCTTCTTATACGGATTATCTAAAGAAGATTCTGCTGTTTTCAACAGATTAATAGAATATTCAGTAGCATCAAAGGTTAGCTTGTCTTCAAGAGAAACACGAAATGCAAAGTATGCACTGATAGAAGACTTAGAGGAAAGAGACATAGATAATGCAGAAACAATTGCTAATTTGATAGTTGAGTTAGGCTTACACTCAAGTCCAGAAATTTATCTTCCATTGCTTGAAATAAAAGACCCTTCTTATACCTTCAAAGTAGCTTTTCAGCTTGCTAGTATTGCCAAAAGCAGTAAAATGATACGCCTAGCTACTGATAAGGCATCAAAAATAATCTTTGCACTCAAAAATTTTTCTCGTCAAGACCAATTAGGAGAAAAGCAGTCTGTCAATATAAAGCGAAGTATAGAAGATACACTAATACTCTATGAAAATCAGCTTCGAAATAGAATAGACCTACACCTCAACATGGAAGCTATTCCGATATTTATGGGGTATCCAGACGAACTCGTACAGGTTTGGACAAACCTCATACACAATGCTATGCAAGCAATAAAAAAGAAAGGTCAGATAACTATCTCTGTTAAACAAACTGGAAAAACCGATAACAAAAAAGCACTTGTTTCCGTAGAAGATACAGGAACAGGCATTCCAAAAAATGTACAAGGCAAAATTTTTGATGCTTTCTTTACAACAAAAAAAGAAGGAGAGGGAAGTGGTTTGGGTTTAGATATTACAAAAAAAATTGTAGAAAAGCACAATGGTAAAATTTGGTTTGAAACCAAAGAAAATGAAGGAACTACGTTTTTTGTAGAGTTGCCGTTGTAAGCAAAGTGTTTCATCATATTTTTTCAGCTATTTTTTTTACTTAATATATTAGAAATATATAATACTTACTTTTTTATTGCACCATCGTATATTTCTAAATCAGAATAGCATAATTTTACTATCTTTAAATTACTATTACTCAATTATACCCACACCTCCAAAATACTTATCTTATGGCTAAATCAAAAAAAACGAAAGCAATTCTTTGTGTAGATGATGACCATATCATATTAGGAAGTCTTAAAATTCAACTGATGCAAGAGTTTAATGAGGATTTTATCATTGAAACAGCAGAAAGTGGAGATGAAGCTTTAGAAATCCTAGACTTTCTTACAGAACGAAGCATCAATACACTTGTAGTAATTACAGACTGGCTCATGCCCGAAATGAAAGGGGACGAACTATTGGTGGAGATAAACAAACAGTTTCCGAAAGTTGCCAAAATAATGCTTTCTGGACAAGCTGAAGAAGAAGCCATTCAACATGCTTTTGATAAAGGAAATATGCAATTCTTCTTGTCCAAACCTTGGGATAAGAAAGAACTCATTGATAAAATCTACAAATCTGTAGAAATGACAGAAAATTAATCTATTCTAATCAAGTAAGATAAAAATCTGATAAAGAAAGACTCTGATGACATTCTTTATCGGTTTTTTTGTGCATTTTATTGCTAAGAAGTATTTTTTGCTTTTAGATTGTGCTATCAAAAAATTATACTGTAAATTTGAATTTCTTTATCAAATTGTATTAAATAGCCGTTACTCATATCTTTATGAGTGATATAAATGTCAAAAAATGCTCGTCTTAAAATTCGGAGGAACAAGCGTTTCCTCAACTTCCAATCTTGAAAGAATTGCAGCTATTCTTGTTTCAAAAACTGAAAATTTTATTGTCGTAGTTTCTGCTTTTTCTGGAATCACCAATAAACTAGAACAAATTGCCAGTCTTTCTTTAGAAGGAAAACATACTGTTTTGTTGGAAGAATTTAGAAGTTTTCATTTTGATTTTATCAAACAACTTGTTTCAGAATCGCATCAGATAGACCTTTTTGTAGAAGTTCAACAAAAATGCAATCAACTAGAAGCCATCTGTGAAAGCGTTGGAACACTTGGAGAACTCTCTGACCGAACACGAGCTACTATTTTAAGTTTCGGTGAGCAACTCTCTTCCATTATCGTTCAGAAATATCTCTCTGTCAATACAAAAAATCCAATAAAAGTAGATTTACTAGAAAGTAGAAAATTAATTTCGACCAACACTTTCGAATCTAAAGACTATCTAAATGCTCATCTAAATTTAGATAAAACTACAACAAATATTCTTACTAAAGTTGATAAAAGTAAAAGCTATATTGCAGCAGGTTTTGTTGCACATAATCAGAACGGTGAAACAGTTACGCTTGGGCGTGGAGGTTCAGACTTTTCAGCTTCTATTTATGCAAATGCTGTTGATGCAAGCAGTTTAGAAATTTGGAGTGATGTCAATGGAATGCAAACTGCCAACCCAAGAAAAGTACAGGCAACACATTCATTACAGAAGTTGAGTTATGAAGAAGCCTTCGAAATGGCATATTTTGGAGCAAAGGTGTTATATCCACCTTCTATTTTGCCTGTCATGAACAAAAATATTCCTCTTTATCTTAAAAACACATTTTTTCCAGAGCAAGAAGGGACATTTATCAGTAATGAAAACAAAGTTACAGACAACAAAATTCAAGGTATTTGTTCCTTAGACGATATTGCTATCTTGACAGTTTCAGGCATCGGACTTGCTAAACAGAAGGGCAGCGCAAGACGAGTATTTCAGATTTTAGAAGAGGCAAATATCAATATTATCTTGATTACACAAAGCTGTTCTGAGCAAAGTATCGGAATAGGAATCAAACAATCTGAACTACAAACTGCCAAGGATTCACTCAATTCAGCTTTTGCAAAAGAGATTGAAAAAGGATGGATGAATGAAGTAAAGGCTACTGAAAATCAGTGCATTGTAGCACTTGTAGGCGATAACATGAAAAATGCGATTGGCTTGGCTGGAAAAGTTTTTGGAGCAATTGGAGAAAATGGCATCAACGTAACAGCAGTAGCACAGGGAGCATCGGAGCGAAATATTTCTATTGTTATCGATAAAAAAGACGAAGATAAGGCTCTCAATGTAATTCATGAAAAGTTCTTTGCTTCGGCTGTCAAAAATGTACACGTTTTTATTGCAGGAATTGGCAATGTAGGAACAGAATTTATAAATATTCTCTTTGCTCAAAAGCAAAAACTCATCGAAGAATATCAAATCAACCTTAAAATAATAGGTATTGCTAACAGTCAAAAAATGCTTTTAAAAGAAGCATCAGAAACTTTTGAAGGTGTGGAAGAACTAACCAAAGAAGAGGTTTTGAATTTCAAGAAAAAGGTAAAAAACAAGAATGTCAAAACATATTCTTCATTAACTGAATATTTTGAAAAAATCAAAGAATTGAACCTTCGCAATAGTGTTTTTATTGATAACACAGCTTCTGATATTGTAAGTGAAGGATATGAGTTTTTACTCAAAAATAGCATTTCGGTAGTTACTTGTAATAAAATTGCGTGTAGTAGTGAATACTCAAAGTATTTGAAACTCAACAAACTCGCCAAAGAAAGAAATATCTATTTCAAATACGAAACTTCGGTAGGAGCTGCCTTGCCTATCTTGAAAACAATTTATGACCTTCGAATTAGTGGCGACAAGATAAACAAAATAGAAGCCGTTATTTCTGGGAGTTTGAACTTTATTTTCAACAATTATAATGCAGAAAATCAGTTTACTGATGTTGTCTTGCAAGCAAAAGAAGAAGGTTATACCGAACCCAATCCACTCATAGACCTTTCTGGACTGGATGTAATGCGAAAAATCCTTATTCTTTCAAGAGAATCTGGACTAAACAGAGAAATGTCAGATATTACGTTCAATAGCTTCTTGCCAGATGAATGTACCAATTCTAAATCGGTAGAAGAACTCTTTGAAAACCTCAAAAAGCACGAAAATCATTTCAAAACGCTTTATCAAAATGCAAACGAAAAAGGAAATAAACTCAAAGTAGTTGCTAAGATGGAAAAAGGAGATTTATCGGTTGCTCTGCAAGAAATTCCTTCGGATAGTCCATTTTATAACTTGGAGGGAAAAGACAATGTAGTTGCCATCAACACAAATCGTTATGTAGATGAACCATTGGTTATCAAAGGCGCAGGAGCTGGAGCAGCAGTAACAGCAAGTGGCGTTTTTGCTGATTTGATGTTTATTATGAATAACTAAAACCTTTCAATCCTCAACGATGGCTTTACTTCTTATTGAGGGTTATTGTTCTATTATTAGGTCAAAGGCAAGCCATTTGACCTACTTTTTTAATGTAAAAATGAAAAAAATAACAGCCTTCGCACCAGCCACTATTGCCAACTTCAATGTCGGTTTTGATATTCTAGGGCTTTCTTTGGGAAATATGGGTGATGAAATTACACTTACTCCTAATGGCACTACCGAAAACAAAATTTTAGAAATCATAAATGGAGAAAATCTTCCCAAAGAAGTTGATAAAAACTGTTCGTCTGTCGTGATTCGAAAGATGCAGGAAGCCCACAATGAATTTATGGGTGTTGATATTGTCTTGAAAAAAGGCTTCTCTTCAGGTAGTGGTTTGGGTTCTAGCAGTGCCAGCAGTGCAGTAGCAGCTTTTGGATATAATGAACTTATCGGAAAACCATATTCTACAAAAGAATTGGTTGCTTTTGCAGCCGAAGGCGAACGTGTGGCGTGTGGAAGTGCACACGTAGATAATGTTGCCCCTTCTCTTTTGGGTGGAATTATTCTCTCCAAAGGAAACAAACAAAGCGATATTTTACAGCTTCCAGTTTTGGAAGATTTATATGCTGTTACACTCTATCCACACGTAAAACTTAATACTTCTGATTCAAGAAAAATCTTAAAATCTACGCTTTCAGTAGCTACTTTTAGCAAGCAAATGGGACTGATGGGAACGTTTGTTGTCAGTTTGTATGAAAAAAATTATGATTTATTTTCAGAATCATTACAAGATTTGGTTATTGAGCCGATGCGAAGTCTGCTGATTCCTAAATTTAAAGAAATGAAACAAGCAGCACTAGAAAACGACGCACTTGCTTTTGGAATTTCTGGGTCTGGTCCTTCTATTTTCGCAATGGCAAAAGGTAAAGAACAAGCTGAAATAATTAAAAATGCCTTAGAAAAAGTTTATCAAGAAGTAGATATTCCTATTCAAACCTATATCAATCCTGTCTGTGAAGGCAATGGAGCTAGAATAATTTAAACCTTTTTTTAGAGTACATATTTGCTGCTCTGTGAGTCACAGAACAGGGAAAAGGTGAAGGCAATGGAGCTAGAATTGTGAAATAAAATGAACTATGAAAAATATATCTATTCGAAAAGCTATTGGGCTTTTGTATTTGGGACTGACTGTGTTATTTATTAGTTCTATTTACTCTGTTTATTCTCAATATCCAATTCAATTGGAAGATTTTTTAGAGTGGAATATAAAGACAGCACTATTCGTAATTGCTCCTCTTTGTTTACTATCTTGTTTTTCCTCGTCTATATTTTGGCTATTTACACAGTCAATTTTGTCAAGGTTTTTAGGTTATGCTACCTCAATTATGATTTTACTTATATGTATTGTGGGCTTTACCATTGAAGATTATGTTTCTATACTATCAGGCATTGCTTTAGGAATAGTTATCTTTTTATTTCTCATTTCTTATTCAAGAATAGGATTTCCGAATCAAAAAGAAAAATCTACAAATAACAAAATACTGGATTCTGACCTATTCAAAGATGATAATTCATCAACAAATATCTCTCCTTACTTTTGGTTTCTTCACCGTATCTATGCTATTACAATTTTCAGTTGCGTATTGCCACTTCTATTACAGATTTTTGATGATTTAGATAATCTAGGAGATATTTTAGGTTTAAACTGGGTATTTGGCGTAATATTGCTGTTACACATGTTTGCTGTATTCCTTTGGCTAAAACCTGTTTGGGGAAGATGGATAGCAGTAATAATGATGAGTATTATTTTTGCAGGTAGCTTATTTTTCTTTTTCTCACGTACTTTTGGTACTTTCCAATCAACAGTAATAGCCATATTTGGAGGAATTGGTTTGTGTATCTTACCTCTTAGCTTCTTGCTTATCTTGATTAGCAAAGAAGCCAAAGCAGAGTTAGAAGCCTTTGAACAACAGAAAAAATCTATTCCATAACTTTCATAATGGTATTTCCTTCTAAGAAACCGTCCATCAAAATAGCTTTTGTAACTTTTCCATTTTCATCTCTCTCAAAACGAGTAGAGGCATCACTCTCTAGCATAAAAAATTGATTTTCAGATTGTGGAATAAGTCGGATTTTATTTTCTCCCATCAAAAAAAACAAACTATCTTTTTCTGCTACAAAAGTAAGGCTCATATTTTCATTTAAAGAGTACGTCCCTTCATATTCTTTCAACAAATTTACATCAATAGCAATTTCCCTGCGAGGCAAAGGAAGTTCATACTCTTCTTCGTCTAGTATTTTCTCTATGCTTTCCGACATTTCTCTAGCTACTGGGTGCTTTCTGTTGCTCAAAATAAGGACAGTTCTATCTTTTGAATCATCTTTTTTGAGCGAATAGCTAAAGCCATCATTCATCAAATATCCTTCTGTATCAAAATTTTTATTTGGAAACTGCTTTGTAAATTTCAAAATATCTAATGCTGTCGATTTTATTCCTCTACTGCTAAATGCTGTACTGTTTTGGTATTTTGGAGCAGGGGAAAGTTTTAACCCTTGATTACCATAATTGAAAAATAAATAACCAATAGCAAGGTGTGTGGTATCTGTTTTATGAAAATAAGTGCTTTCTAAATTCCACTTTTGAGCATAATCTTCCAACACTTCATCAAAACTCTTTTCAGTAACTTTTTCAATCAGAAGTCCTAAAATATTGTAATCTAGTTCTGATGCTACGTTTTGATTTTCTGAATTTGACAAAGCAACATATTCTAAGGTAGAATATGGCATATTTTCGTTGGCTTCTTGAATTTGTGAAATAGTTTGTAAACCAGAGGTATGATTTAATAATTCTTCTACTGTAAATTCCTTTTCTATTTGAGGAATATAATTTTTTATTTGTTCCTCAGCTTTTATTTTGTTTTTGCTTATCAAATCTTCAACAATGGCTTTTGTAAATAGCTCTGAAAGATGTCCTATTTTGAAAGCTGTGCTGTCCGTAAAGTTTTTTACGTTGGAATAGTCTGCCAACCCATAGCTTTTATTAAACACAACTGCTCCGTTTTCAGACACTACTATTGTCCCACTAAAACGCCCTACGTCAAGATAGCGATTTGCCAAACTATCTATCTGATTTTCGTGCATAGTAGTTGTCTTATTTTCTAATATAGTGGCTTCTTGTTGATTTATTTTTGGCGTACAAGCAATTATAAATGAAAGTAAAGCGTATATTATTTTTTTCAGCATCAGAAATGAACGATTAATGAACTAAAGGGATTGAAGTAAATGTAAATAAAATATGCAAAAAACCAGTATTTTTAACTGTCTTTGATAATTTTATGTATCCCCATCAAAATAAAATTGTAAAAACCTTGTAGGTAATTGCAAGTTGTATAAAGGAACTATAATTTTGAAAGACATTTTTTATTTCTTATCACTCTCAATCATTTACTCGTGTGAATTTTACACTTACTCAAGAATATTTAGACCAGTTTTCAGAAGCTGTTCAAAATAAAGACAACAATTTTATTACTACTCAAACAACTGCTTTACATCCAGCCGATATATCAGCCATATTGGATGAGCTAGAGACAGATGACTGTCATTATATCTTAGGACTGCTGCCAGAACAGGTTAGAGCCGATATTATCAGTGATTTGGATACTGATGTAAGAGCAGATTTTTTAAAGACCTATCAGCCTATTGAAGTAGCAGAAATATTGGATTATACCGATTCTGACGATGCTGCTGATATTCTCAACGAGCTTCCTATCAAAATGAGGGAAGAAGTGATTGCTCATGTGGAAGCTCCCCAAAATGTAATGGAACTCTTGCACTACGACGAAGACTGTGCTGGTGGTCTGATGGCAAAAGAATTTGTAAAGGCAAACATCAACTGGACAGTTGTAGAGTGTATTGAGGAAATAAGAAGGCAAACTGAAAATGTAGAAAAAATCTATTCTATTTATGTCGTGGATGATAATGATAAATTATTAGGTAGAGTCGGAATAAAAAAATTAGTACTAAATCCTCGCAATACGAAAATAGCTGATATTTATGAACCTGATATTATTTTTGTGTATTCGTATCAAGATGAAGAAGAGGTTGCAAGCATGATGCAAAAATATGACTTAGAAGCCATTCCAGTTGTGAATGTAAATAAAAAACTTCTCGGACGCATTACAGTAGATGATATTTTAGATGTTATTACCGAACAAGCTGAACAAAATCTTCAGACCATTTCTGGTATTTCGGAAGATGTAGAAGAAGATGATAGTGTTTGGTTACTTTCTCGTGCTAGGCTGCCGTGGCTTCTGATTGGAATGGTTGGAGGAATGTTGGGGGCAAAATTTATTGGTCTTTTTGAAGGACAGCTCATTGCCGTTCCTGCTATGGCATTTTTTATTCCTCTCATTACAGCAACAGGAGGAAATGTAGGTATTCAATCTTCTACTTTGGTTGTCCAAGCACTTGCAGACACAGGAGGTTTACAAGAAAGTTTTTGGCGACGACTTTTAAAATCTTTTTTGGTAGCTCTCATCAATGGCTTTGTAATTGGAGTGTGCGTTTTGGGAGCAAATATTCTCTTGACAGGTGGAGAGATTACACTTTCCTTGGTAGTGGCATTTGCGCTCTTTTGTGTTGTAATTATTGCTTCTATTATGGGAACGGTTACACCACTTATTTTGAATCAATTTAAGGTAAATCCAGCTGTTGCTTCAGGACCTTTTATTACCACAGCAAATGACCTCTTGGGATTGGCAATTTACTTTTCGGTGGCAAAACTGCTTTTCTCTTTAGCTGCATAGTAAAAAACCCTTTCCAAAAATCAGAAAGGGTTTAGTAGATTGTATATTATCAATCAAGGTTTATCAACTCACTCTTAGTCCTTTACAATACGCTTGGTCTGAATTCCTTTGTCTGTCGTTATTTTTAAGAGATACATTCCCTTAGCTATATTGCTTAGTTTAATGGTATTATAATTTTTAACAGTGCTAATTATCTGCCCTTGGATATTTAAGATTTTAATAATCAATACTTTATCATTAGATTTGATTGTAATAAATACTTTAGCTTTGAAAGTTGAGTTGTAAATTATTTTGATTTTGTTGTTGTAAGCTACAACTCATGATTAGAGTTTCTCTTATGAATTTTTGATAGTTGATACGATATATAGTCTTTATATTCTTGATTAGGTGAACATAAAAATAAATCTGAGAATATATTTTCAGATTCATTATATTTTTTGAGTTCTAGTAAAGCATTGGCTTTCAGAATAAGAGCTTGCTCGTATTCTATCTCATATTTTGAAGAATAAGTCAATATACTGTCTGCATTCAACAGAGTTTGTTCATACTCTTCAAGTTCATAGTAGCTAATTGCTCTATACAAAAACGCACTTCTTTGTCCTTTATTCATTGCTTTTGCTAAGTAGGAAACAGAATCTGCAAATAATAGAGCTTCCTTATACGCTCCTACTTCATAATAAAGCTCTGCCAACTTTGAATAGCTATAAAGAGAGGTTGCTTCTGGAAAATCATAGTAAAGAGAAAGAGCTTTTTGGAAATATTCTTTTGCTGACTCATAATCCTGTTTTTTCTTGTAAGCTACTCCTATTTCAATATATAGAGTAACATACCATAAACTTTTTCCTTTTGCTTCCAACTCCAAAGCTAACAAATAGTGTTCTAACGCTTTATCTATGTGATTTTTTTTGAAGTAATATTTTCCTAAATCTCTAATAATATTTGTTTTGACTTGAGTTAGTCCTCTTTGGGTTTTATCTGTCAATAATTCATTTCTAACTATGGGACTATCCAAATAACTATATTCTGATTTTGTTGTATCATGTTCTTTTTTATTTATACTAAACTCAACCACTCCTATCTGATTAGAATTAAGAAATGAAGTATTGTAGAGATATTCTCTTACCATTTCTATATCTATATCGTCATAGTTTGGCTTTGCATCTTCTTTTATAGTCTCTACAAGGCTAAATGTATGGGTAGAGAAAATATTTGATTCTAGTAAATATGTAGAAACATATAATACACTAAAAAAGAATAATACAAGAAAAAGTGCAAATCTCTGTTTATGAGTTGTCATACATAAAACGAATCAAATAACAAGATAAATTAACTTAGTTAAGTAATAAACCTTATTACAGTTAATTTTGTAAAGTTCGTTTCTCCATAGTATTGGACTTGTAAACCCAGCACTATGGAGAAACGAAACAATATTTTGTCAAAAAATAACTTTGCGAAAGTGCTACTATAATAGTCTGTTATTTTTCTCCCACTCTAATATCAAAAAGTTGGTTCAATGCTTCTACATTGGAAAATTTAATAGGTGCAATTCTTACATCAGCAGTAAGATTACCACCAACAATGTCATAGATATTAGATTTTACTTCTATGTCGCTAATAATATTTACTCCTTTACAATACGCTTGGTCTGAATTCCTTTGTCTGTTGTTACTTTCAAAAGATACATTCCCTTAGCTACATTGTTTAGCTTAATGGTATTAGAATTCTGAACAGAACTAACAACTTGCCCTTGTACATTCAAAATATCAATGGCTAAAATTTTATCCTTAGATTTTACTTTGACTACATCCTGTATTGGATTAGGATAGACTAATAAA